>JAITFQ010000119.1 GCA_031281225.1 Chitinispirillales bacterium | reverse complement strand
CCGTTGCGCTCAATATCAAAGCGGCAAGCCTTGTCGAGGATGGCGGCGTCCGGCGGCGGGGCCTTTACGGCCTTGGCGGCGGCGGACATGCGAAACTCAATGTCAAACCAGTACAGGCTACTGATAGCGTCTTCGCCAGAAAACTTGGTAACTTCGAAAAACCGTGAATCAATATCCGCGATGGATAGTAGGTATTGAGCTTTGTTGGCAGTCATAATCCCCCTTTTTCTGAGGTGTCCCGTCTTTATACAATATAATATATTGTGGAGATTAAAAAACAAATCAAAACTTTTTTATAAAAAAGGCGTAAGCAAAAAACAATGCCAAAACAAAATACACAAATATTTTAGATAAATCTGAAAGATCAAAATTCTGCGCCGAAGGAGAAGTAGTTGATGGGGCGGCCGATGGTTTTCCAGTCGGTCGGCCAGCCTCTGTCGTATCTCAGTACGAAAATTCCTAAGTTTGCGCGCATTCCGAAACCGTAGCCGGCAACGAGTTTGGGGGGGATGGGGAGGTGTTTTTGGTTTTGCTCGTCGTGTGTCCAGGCGTAGCCGGCGTCCATGAATACGGCGCCGTTGATGTAGCGTATCCGCATCGGTATCGGCATGACGGTGGAGATTTCGCGGATGAAGGGGAAGCGCAGTTCCGAGTTCATAAGCAGCATTCTGTCTCCGGTGAGGTCGAAATAGTTCCAGCCGCGTAGCGGCGATACGATGTCTGAATAGTAGCTGTATTCTAAATTGGAGTCGTAGTTGTCGTAGTTGAGGCGGTAGTTGAACCAGTTGTTGTCGCCGCCCATGAAGAAGCGGCGCGCGGCGCGGTTGTCGCCGAGGCCGATTGTCCCGCCGAAGGTCACGCGGTTGGCCCAGACCGCCGTTCGGAACAGGTGCGAGTAGTGCCGCGCGTCGACCTCGCCTGAGAGGTAGCCCTCGTCGGTAAACGAAAACGGTGCGGCGACGTGCAGCCGCGCGGCCCCGCGGAAACCTCTGAGCGGGCCGGTTATGCCCCAAAGAATGTTGTCGAACGAGTACCCGAACAGCGCGAGGAGCGAATTGTGCGTGATCGCGGGCATGGTGGGGCGGCTTTCGTCGGCGCTTGCTACCGGGGTGCGCGTTATATGGCGGCCGAAGAGCTGCGCGTCGACGCGCGAAAACATGGAGAACGGGTAGGCAGCGCCCGCGAAACCGCCGGTTTCAAGGTCGTGGAAAGCTTGGCGGTGGAAGCCGTCATAAGCGTAGTACTTGTAATAAAACCCGCCGCCGATAAGGTTTACGCGGAGTTTTAGATACTGGTACGCCGCGTAGATTTGCGCGTACTCGGTGAAGTCAAACTGCAAATCGCCGGCCAGCGTTATCCGGTGGTCGCCCATGATGTCGCTGAACGCGGCCATGGCCTGCCCGAAGACGCCGCTGTACGTACTCACGCCGAGGCCGAAAATCACCATGTCGGGGGAGAAGCGGAGGGTGTATGGCTGGGGGGTTGGGAGCGTGTCGGAGATGTTTGCGGTATTGCCGCTGTCATTGTCATCATTGATATTGTTGACGGCATTAGTATCAGTAACATTATTGACATCGCCGGCATTATCAATATCGCCAATAGCCGTGCTGTCGCTGTTAGCATTGCTAATACTGTTTCGATAATCAAAAAATTCCCCGGCCTGCGCGTCCTCAAACATCGCCCACCGCGTAAGTTCGAGCACCGAATCTTTCATAACCTTTTCCTGCGGCCCGGTCATCCGCCAGATGTTCCAGGCCTGTTCGGCGAAGACGTCGTAGACAATGGCCGAACCGTCGGCCGCCCAGTCGGGGTTTCCGCATCCGCCGGTGTAGTCGGTGAGCGGGTGGGCGGCGGCGGGGTTGTTGATATTTGAGATGTAGAGATTATTGATGCCGTTTCTGTCGGACACGAAGACAAAAAACTCCCCGTCGGGTGAAAACGCCGGCTGTTTGTCATTCCAGCGTGTATTGGCGAGCTGCCGCCATGTTCCGGCCTCGATATCAAACAGCGCTATATTGGAAGTTGGCCTCGGCGCGGCCGGCGGCACGCGGTTGGGGTCGGTTGCGGGTAAAAAGGGGCCGGTTCCAAGCCCGGCGGTGTCGGTTACCGCGAAGATGACGCTCTTCCCGTCGGGGCTGAACCGCGGCGACTCCTTTGTCTCCGGCGAATTGGTCAGCCGCGCAAGTTCCCGCGTGTTGAAGTCATACATGTATAAATCTGTCCGGCCTTGAAAAATGCCGGTCATTACCAGCCGCGACCCGTCGCGCGACCAGTCCAGCCCGTTTACCGCCGACAGCTCGGGCCTGATGGCGTACCGCGTCCTTCCGGTTCTCGCGTTTACCACCCTGATTTCGTTCCTTCCGGCTTTTTTCGCGACGAATGCAAGCTCCTGCCCGTCGGGCGACCACACGATTGCGCCGCTCATCGGCTGAAACGACTCGAACGAGCCGCTCAGGCTGTGCCGGCCTATGTGCCTGCGCGTTCTGCCGGCTGTATCGGCTATTATAATGTTGATAAAGTCTTTTCTGTCGCTGAAAAACGCTATCGACTGGCCGTCTGGCGATATTCTTGGGCGCTGGTTGAAGCGGCTTCTGTCCCTTACGTGGTCGGTTATGGCGCTTGCGTGGCGCGCTGGCTCCATGCGGCGGCCGATCTCGGGCCAGTACATCCGGCGCAGTTGGTTTATCCAGTCTTTGCCGAGTTCTTCAAGCGATTTTTTGTAGACGATTTCTATCGACCGCTCGGCCATGCCGGTTTGGCTGAACTCCCTGAGCATCCGGTTGAACAGGCTGTCGCCGCCGGTGTGCATTAGATAGTAAAGGAACGACTGGCCGCCTTTGTACGCCATGTACCCGTCGAGCATGGACGGTAACGGGACGAACGAGTGGAGCACCCTGTCGAGCATGAACATGTCCGCCTCGCGGTTCCAGCCGGTCGAGAGCACCTCGGCCAGCCCTTCATTGAACCACAGCGGGACTTGCGCCGAAACTGTTTTGAAAATGTTGCCGTCGAAAATTATGCCGAAGACGAACGCGTGCAGCAGCTCGTGGTGCAGGACGTGGCGCAGGTCGGACATGGAGCCGTTGAACGGCAGCGCGATCCGGTTCTTGAAAACCTCGGTGAACCCGCCCACCTCTTCGGGGAGTATCTGTGTGATGATGTTTGTCTGTTCGAACAGGGCGGACGACTCGTAGAGCACGACGGGCACGCTTTTTGTGTGTGTGAAGCCGAAGCGGCGGCTGAGGTCGCCGTACATGTCGCCGAGCCAAAAGTAGGCGGTGGCGGGGAGTTCGCCCATGTCCTGATGGAAATAGAGCGAAAAATGCGGCGCCTCGTAGTAGTTCCAGTTCATGTATTGATACTGCACCTTGTTCTTCCCGAAGCCGGCGGCGGCGGGGGGGAGGGCGAGGGCGGCGGTGAACGCCAGCATCAACATTATGGA
Organism: Chitinispirillales bacterium; assembly: GCA_031281225.1. Classification (GTDB taxonomy): domain Bacteria; phylum Fibrobacterota; class Chitinivibrionia; order Chitinivibrionales; family Chitinispirillaceae; genus GUT77. The sequence goes on along the minus strand of JAITFQ010000119.1, from coordinate 12,965 downwards.
AAAAGATGGTTTTTTCATTGCAATAAATATACATAATTATCCGGAAAAAATCAAAGGTTAGGGTCAGGAACACAATATGGGGTGATTTTGATCTTTAATAAAAAACGTACAAAAATAAAAAAATAGTTGAATATTTCTGTGAAAGAATTTAGATTATATGTACGGTGAGGATTGACACCAAAAAATATATGCGTTTTGCTATTGACACGCGTATGTTTATGCATGTATATTTAACCTATAGATATTCCCCGTATTCCGCGGGGGCCACGATTATGGAGAACGGGTAGGGTAGCGGATACTATGAGCATGAAAAGAACGAAACGTCTTGTACGCCCCGCGTGTTTGGTCATCGCCGCGGCTGTCGTTTGCGCTTGGGCGCAGCAGAGGATTACTGTTCCCGGAGACTTCCCGACCATTCAGAGGGCGCTGGCTGAGGCAGTCGACGGCGACACGGTGTTCGTCAGAAACGGGGTGTACTATGAGAACATCACCCTGGTCGACGATGTCGTGCTTATGGGGCAAGACAACAAGTCTACCATAATAGACGGTCGGCGCAGGGGTCCGGTTGTCACGGGGGCGGACGGCGCGGTCATCACCGGATTCACTATCCGCAACGGCACTACGGGGATTCTGTGCAAGAATACGCGGCCCATAATCTTTGGCAACATCATCAAGGATAACAAGGGAACGGGCATCCACGCGCTTGTTTCGCTTCCCGATATCGTAAATAATGTGATATACCGCAACGAGTGGACGGGGATATTCCTCGAATCGGTGCGTGGGACGCGTACCTCTATCAACCACAACGTAATCATGGAGAACGGCTACGGCGGAATATTCTGCGCGGGGCGGACTGAGGTTCTCGTGCGCAACAATATAATGTACAAGAACAAACAGTACGGGATTTTCCTCGGGCCTGACGCGGTCAGGACACGTATTGTCAGCAACAACATATACGCCAACCGCCTCCCGTTCAACGAGGCCGCCGACAATCAAACCGTGCGCCAGATGAACATGTCCGAGTCCCCGCAGTTTGTATCGGCAGGGTTTCCGCGGCATAACTATAATATAAGGTCAAACTCCCCCCTCAAAGGCAGGGGTGAGGAGGGCGTTGATATCGGTTTGTCCGAAACCGTCGTGGCGCTGGCCAACGATCCAGGTATGGGAGAGCGGAGAACGAGCGAATTTGACAGCTTTTTCGGCGCCCCGGCGCCCGATCCGGTTCCGTCGACGCGGCAGGACGTTTTCCAGCCGGAGCCCCCCGCTCCCGCTCCGACGCCTGTTCTTTCCGGGCCGCCGCCAATGGAGATCAGGGGAACAGTTGTTCTGCACGGGGTCAGCTTTTTTGACACCGAGAGCGCGGAGTTGGCGCAGGAGTCGCACGGTGTGCTTGATGGCGTGTATAACACGCTTGTCTTTTACCCCAATCTGAGAATTGAGATTGCCGGCCATACCGACAACCAGGGCTCGGAAGACTTTAACAGGACGCTCTCGCTCAACAGAGCCAGGGCGGTGATGAATTATCTAGTGGACAGAGGGATCGACAGGGGCCGCCTGCGCGCTAGAGGCTACGGAATGGAACGGCCGATAGATACAAACGATACAGAGAGCGGGCGCGCGAACAACAGAAGGGTGGAAGTTTCCCCGATAGATTAGGACGGTTGCGCCTCGCGGGGGAGTATGTCGGAAATTTAAAGGGTTTGACGTTGCGGCGTCGGGCCGATGCAAATATAAATTGTAATGTCGGTTAATGCGGATACGCGGAGGGTTTTACAAACTATGAGTACGAATAGATCTGCCTGTTCATTGCGCGTCTTGTTTGCTGCCGTGTTCCTCACGGCCGCGCTTGCCGTTGGTCGGGATAATGACGGCCCCGGTCGGGGCGGGTACGACGCTCCATACTTTCAGGCTGACTTCACGCAGGACCTGAACAGTTGGACATCCGCGCTCGTCAATCCCGCGCTGATGTACAGGGTCAACCAGATGCACGCGTCCATGGCATTCTACAGGTGGGGGCTCGATAGAGGCAATATGGGATATCAGGACTTTTCGTTGCTCTTCCCCATACGCCTCAGGCATACCGCAGGGCTCACGCTGCTCCACGCGCGCAACAGTATGGAGAGGGTGCGGCCGGGTGGCGGCGACGGGGCAGAAGACTTTGACGGGTTCGTTACGTATCAGGACATGTGGATGATCGGCAATTACAGTTTTAAAGCGTTGCCGTGGCTCACGGTTGGCAGCAACGTGAAGCTCCGTTCGCAAACGCAGTTCGGCAGGCCCTCGTTTTCAACGGTGCCCGGTCTCGACGTCGGTTTGTACATCAACCCGTTTGACCACTACCACTGGGGCGATTTTGGCATAAGCCTCATGGCGCAGGACATTTTGCCTACACAGACGCCGTGGGCGTTTGAGGACGTGACTTTGGCTGACATCATGAATCCAAGCGACCTAATCACCGTTTCCCGCGGCCGCGTAGGGTTGCGGTACGCCGGGTTGAACGATAATCTTGTGGCGAGTTTTGAGATGATTGTCGATAACGCGTTTCGGGATATTTTCGCAAACCTGCCGTGGAACGAATTTAAGAACGCGCTTGTCAATATAGCCGACGGCGGCCCTCCCCCCACACCGAGCCAAATCGCCGACATGTTCCCCATTGCGTTCCGCTGGGGTTTCCACGTGAAATATATGTTCATCCCGCAAATTTGGTTCAAGGGCGGTTGGACAAACAACAATATCCCATATCTCGGATTCAGCTACAACTACCTGTATCCGCTACCCGAAATGATTAACTACTTCACGGTCGACTACAACTTTGGGTACAGTTTTTTCGAGCGGTCGGCCGATTTGAACGACGAACGCGGGCTGGTTATGATGATCAGGGCGTCTACCGACTTCGGCAAGACGCGCGAGCAGAGGGAGTCGCGGCGTTTGTACAACAAGCTGGTTGTCGCGCCGATGGACACGTATCAGGAGGCGATGCGTCTCTATGTTGCTGGAAGGTACTGGGAAGCCGCTTTCGCGTTCGGCAAGCTGATAACCCTGTTCCCGCAGTTCTATTTGAACGACAAGGCTGTCTACTACATGGGCGACAGCTACAAGCAACTGTACATGAACCAAACCGCCCGCGAAGTATTCAGGGAGGCGCTTGACGAATACACGACCTCCGACATGCGCGCGTTCTATCTATATGGTATAATGGCTCTTGATTACAGGGAAGACAACTACGACGAGGCTATGAGAAATCACTCGTTTATAATAAATCTCTATGGCGACAGCGAAATAGTGGGCGAGGCCGAGTATTTGGCGGGCGAAATAGAGTTTTCGCGCGGGGACCTGGAAGCGGCGAGAAGGCACCTGGAGTTGGTAAAACCGACCGACAGGTCATATCTCTACGCTCTATACACTTTGTCTATCGTAAACCACGAAACCGACAGGGCGCAGGCCGCTATTCAGAATCTGAGAATTATTATTGAAGATACCACCTCGCAGGTTTCGGACGCGAAACTCCAAAACGCGGCGGCGGTAAAACTTGGGCATATATTTTATGAGATGGGCGATAGACTAAGAGACGCTGCTGAGTCGTACTCATTAGTGCCGCGCGATGCCGTACACGGCGACGAAGCGCTTCTTGGGCTGGCATGGACGTGGATCAAGGCCGGGCAGCCGCAGCAGGCGTTGCAAAATATTGACAGGTTGCTTTCAATACACCCCCAGTCGCCGTTTATCCCCGAGGCGCACCTTGTGAGGGGTTATGTGCTCATGCTCTTGCGGAGATTTCAGGAGGCTATTCCCGTTCTTGAACGCGCCATAGCCCTTGCCAACGCGTCCGACTTTCTTACGGACGAAAATGTGAGAACCCGCAAGGTGCAGAATGACCGCATAGGCGGTGAGTTCGCGCCCGACGCCGACAGAATCAAGGCCAACGCTCTTAGAAGGCCGACGCCGCGGTCGCTGGAAGAGCGTCCGGAGCTTCAAAGGCACTACGAAGTGTTTGCCGCCGAGAATCAGGAATTTTTTGAATACAGGCATTTGGCTAGAACTCATAGGCACTTTTTCAAGCGTAAGGAAGAGATCATAGACGATGCGACTTTCGCTCTCGCTAGAGCGACGAGCCTTGCCGCGAGAAGCGCCCCGACCCGACAGTTTGAAGGTCTGCGTGATCAGGGTCAGAGGATTGACGACGAGATTGAAAGATTGCAAATGCAGTTGGAGCAAATGGAAACGGATGAGTAGGCATAAACCTGTAACCAAAAATGGGCGCGCTTTGGCGCGTCCCCTTTATTATGATGTAAATATTGAGGAGGCGTATTATGCGTAGAGGGACTTTTGCAGGCGCGGTGAACTTTGTTCTCATCGTGTTACTTTTAGGCGCACTGTCTTTTGCTGTGGCGCAGCGGCGCGGCGGCGATACCAAAAGAGTTGAGGACATGACGCCTCAGGAAAAGCAGGCGAGGGTGGACTCGCTCATCCGCGAAAGGGAGAGAATTAATCAGGAAAAGGGCCGGGAGACGCAGGCTAACCGCCCCACGGGTGCCGCGCTGACCACGATTATCACCCGTTACGAGGGGCTTCTTGAGCGTTGCGCGAACCAAAAGAGCGATCGTTGCGCGGACGTCATGTTCACGCTTGGCGCGCTATACTACGATCAGGCTAGGGACGAATTCGCGCTAGCGCACGAGAGATACGCGGCGGCGTTTGAAGCTTTTGAAAGAACTGGCCGCGGCACTCCGCCGACCCCGCCGCAGCCCGACTACTCCAAGTCATTGCGGATGTATTGGCAACTCACGAGGGAGTACCCCCGGTTCAGCAGGCTGCCGGAGGTGTTTACGCAGATGGGTACGAACTACCTCGTCAGCGGCCACATTGATACGGCGAAGATTATTTGGCAGCAGCTTGTTGAGCGTTTTCCAAACAGCCCCCGCGTTTCCGGCGCACACTTCCGTCTCTCGGACCTGGCGTTTATGGAAAACAATTTCAGGCAGGCGTACGAACACCTGTCGAAAATAAAACGGAATGAGATTGACCCTACATCCTGGGAAATGACGCATTACCGAAAAGGTGAGTGCATGTACAACATCGGCGATTTCGACAAGGCCGTTGAATATTTCCACACCTATGTCGTGGAGTGCGATGCCGGACGCTACCAGAGGAGGCAGTTCCGCGATATGGCGCTTGAATATATGGCGATCTCGTTTTCCGATATGCCAAACGGCGTTCAGGAAGCCATAAACTTTTTCAGGAGGCACCCGAACAAGCCTTACGAAGCGCAAGTAATTTACGCCGTGGGCGCGAAAAACAGGGAGCACGGCCAGTGGGACGCGGCGATTCTCGCGCTTGAGGGTGCGCTCGAAAGATTCCCCCTATATAAGGACGCCCCGCTCGCCCGGCAGATGCTCATTGAGTCTTATGTAGTGAAGAGAGAAGCGCAGAAAGCCAATGCCCAAAGAGAGACACTCGTTGACGAATACGGTCCGGGCAGCAGGTGGTATCAAGCGAACTCGAATGAGAGAAGGGTTATTGACATCGCCCGCGCCAGCCAGCGCCGCGCTTTGGGTGATATCGCGTTGTTTCACCACGGCGAAGCCCAAAGGACAAGGGACCGCGCGGCCTACGACAGGGCGATGAAGAGGTACAACGAGTTTTTCCAAAGATTTCCCGAGGACAAATGGCGGGTATTTGAGTACAGGTACAACGTAGCGGAAATTTATAGTGCGCTTGGCGACTGCGAGAAAGCTGCCGAACACTACAACTTTGTTGCGATGGAAGACCTTTCTGTATATCCGGCGTTCGTGGCCGAACTCGACACGCTCGGCGTAGACCCCGAGCAGCTTGAGCAACTCAGGGCTAGGCAGGGCGATAGGAGCAACCCTATCGCTATTTCGCAGGAGGACGCCGGTTTTAACACCATCGTTGCCCTCGACAATTGCAGAAAAAGGGATATGGCTAGAGAGGAGATGGACGAGGAAAGGGCCTACACCCTTCCGTCGACCCGCAGGCTTGTCGAGTATATAATGACTTTCCAGAGGCGTTTCCCGCAGAGCGCGAACGCCGGGGAGGTGCTGTACTTGGCGGGTAACATCCACTACGGCGGAAAAGCATGGAACGAAGCCATAAACGCGTTCAAACAGATTGTTGACCAGTATCCCGACGCCAAGATCGCAGGTAGCGCCGCGCGTATGCTCGGTAACAGCTACTCACAAAACGGTCAAATGGACCTTGCCATGCAAACGTTCAAGGCTCTTTTGGCGCGGACTCCGGCAGGGCAGGAGCGTGATGAGATTATGGATCTTGCTGCCGGCGCGATGTACCGTCACGCCGAAAGCATAAAGAAAGCCGGCAACCTGACCGGCGCGGCTGACGCTTTCAGGGCGATCGCAAACGAGTTCCCCGAGAGCCGGGTGGCGGTGCGCGGATGGTTTGAGGCCGGTGTGTGCTTTGAGGAGATGAATGACTTCGTACAGGCGGCGCAGAACTTCGAGATGCTGACCCAAAGATTCCCAAGGGCGGAGGAGCGCGAAGCCGCTTTTATCCGTGCGGCCGAGAACTATAAGAAGGCTGATATGTGGGAGAGGGCGGCGCAGACGTATCTTGCCGCGGCCAACCAAATACCCAAGGCGGAGTTCGCCATCCCGAGTTTGTCGGCGGCGTCTGAAGCTTACCAAAAACTCGGCCAGTACGATATGGCCGGAAAGATGTTTGAGCTTATCTTTGAGCGTTACGCGAACGATCCCAAAACCCCGCAGGCTCTGTATAACGCGGGTCTGATCTTCGAAAAGGGGAGGCACTATCACGACGCTATCAAGGTGTACGAACTGCTTGCGCGGAACTATCCGAACAGCGAGTTCGCGGGCGAGGCGTTCTTTTCAATAGGCCTGTGCTGGGAGAAACTCGGCGAGTTTGCCAGGATGGCCAACGCGTTCTCCGATTACGCGCAGAGATTTACAAACGACAGGTTCAAGCAGGTGCAGGCGCTCGTCAAGGCCGGCGACGCCTACTTTAACATGGAGAACTTCCGCGAGAGCGAGGCAAGCTACAATCAGGCGATAAGAATTTTCGAACAGCACGCGAGGACGAGCGACATCGACGTGGCGAACGTCGCGCAGGCCTTTTACAGGTTAGGTGAAATATCCTACAAAAGGTTTGAGGCCATCAAGCTTGAAGCGAGAAACGAGCGTGAGATGCAGACCCGGATGCGCGATAAGACCACAGCGCTTGGAGAGCCCGCGAAATTCTTCGCGAGAGCCATTGAGCTTGGCGTCGAGGAGTGGACGATGCGGGCCACGTACATGATTGGCCGCGGGTTCTACGACATGGCCGAAGCCGTAGCCAATCAGACCCTTTTTGGCAACCAAGATCAGAGGATGGCGGGCCGGATTCAGGTTCTTTCGAGTTTGGACAGATACTATGACAGGGCGATGGAATATTTCGGGCAGAACATCGCCTGGGCAAAAGAGCAAAATCTGAGCGGCGAGTATATCGCGATGTCTATGCAGGCGATGATGGAGATGGCGTTCAAGAAGGGCCACATCCTTGAAGAGGTCGGCTTGCTTTTCAAAAACGCGCCCATCCCAGACATCCTTACTGAAGACGAACGCGAATATTACGCGCTGGAGCTTGAAGAGAGGTATCTGAGGGCTCTTGATGCCGCCATGCCCGTCTATGAAAACGCTATGAAGCTCGCGCAGGAGATCGGCGTCGCGGAAAGCCCCTGGATCGACAGGATAAGGGAGAGGCTCACCGCTATTAACGCCGAGTCCGAGTACATCAACATTGAACTCGTGGCGTGGGTGCCTACCGAGCGCCCCAGAGAGTTTGACGAGCACGGCAACGAAATTATAGCGCGTCCGAGAGACTCCGAATATGAGAGAAGTGTGCGCCGTATTCAAAATATTTTATCCATGGATATCGCTGTGGAAGAAAAAATCAGCCAGCTTAACCGTGTTCGGATGGAGGCGGAAAGGAACATAGTTCTTGAACGTGAAAGGATAAGGGAACTGAAAGAAAAAGCGGGCTCATAAAAAAAAGTAAAATTTTTGTTGCTTTTGTTTGTGCCAATATTTTAATTTAGTTTATGAAGTCTGGGCGGCTTTCGGGCCGCCTGCTATTGCGGGTAAAAATTTATTATTTTAAACCATAACAAAATTATCATTAGTGAAAGGGGTTTCAAATGCAGCTGTACAAATTCGTTCTCGATGGTTTTCTCACAAGCGGTAGCTGGGTTATGTGGATGATAATGTTCATGCTTTGGGCTGGTATGGGCATTGTTGCCGAACGTGTATGGTATCTGTTCTTTACCTGCGGCATGGGCAGCGGGACCTTCATGAGCGGTGTATCCAAGTATCTGAAAACCGGAGAATATGAGAAGGCTGTCAAGTATGCGTCGTCACAGAAGACCCCTCTCGCGAGGAGCGTGGTCGCCATTCTTCAAAACCGCGGCCGCGGTTCCAAGGCTGTACAGAAGGCTGTTGACGAAGTGTTCCTCACGGAAGCTCCGAAAATCACCCGTAACCTCGCCCTCATTCCGGTGTTCGCCAACCTCGCGACGCTTATCGGTCTTATGGGTACGATTTACGGTCTGATGCTTTGCTTCGACGCCGTCGCCAACGTACCTGTCGCCCAGAGAGCGCAGGCGCTCGCTTCCGGTATCTCCATGGCTATGTCGTCAACGCTTTGGGGTCTGTTGGTTGCGATTCCTCTCATCACCGTTCACTCTGTTGTCGCCGCGAAGTCCGACGGCATCGTGCAGGAACTTGATGAAAAGTCGACTAAGCTCATTAACCTGATTGAAGCTTAAAAACTATTCAGACGAGAGGAATTAACGTAAATGGGTAATAAACTAAAAAGACCTAGAATGGAAGCGGATGAGATGGACCTGAAGTGCTTCATGAACCTCATGGTTGTGCTTATCCCCATGCTTCTAATGTCGGCTGAATTCGCCAAAGTCGCGATTATCGACATAAGGCTTCCCGAAGAGCGCGGGTCGCAGACGAAGAGCGCGGTTACTGATCAACCCCAGGACAAGAGTGAGAAATTGCTCCTGACGGCTATCATTACCGACTCCGTCGTGACCCTCGGTGCCAAGGGCGGCTTCATGCCCAGCCTTTTTTACAGGGAGTTTCACCGTTATCGTACAAGAGACGGGCTTGATACCCTTGTGGAATACGAGCCGGGCGGTGCGATGCCGCGCCATCCGAACGGAAGGGATTTGACGATTCACGAGCGTCATGAGATTTATCTCTACGTCGTCAATCCTGAGGACCGCAATATCATAAGGTCAAAGCATACGCGGTTCGGTGAGATGCTGACCAATGCCGATGGCAACCCCGTTGAGGCGTTGAGTGTCGGCGATACGGTTTTCGCCCTGACCAATCCGCGCAGGATGATCGTCGTGTCCAATCCGGACGATTTTGAGAGCAGGCAGCTTTCGGCTTATGACGAACTCAGGAATCGCCTTATGAAAGTGAAGGATCGCTATCGTGACGCCGAGGATGCGGATGATATTATCATCGCCGCGGAAAACGAGGTGATCTACGACAAGATTGTTCAGATAATGGACGCGGCGCGCAACGCCGAGTTCCCAAACATTTCCATCGCGAAACTGAGGGGGTAAAATATGTCGGCAGGAAGAGCAGGCAAGTTTGCGAAAAAACGGGATGCGGGTTTGAACATCACCTCCATGATGGACATGTTCACCATCATTCTAGTGTTTTTGATCAAAAGCTACTCGGCCGACGGTTCCATATTGACCAACGCCGACGACCTTGTGCTCCCCAACTCGGAGTCCAAGAAGAAGCCGTCCGACGTCAATTTGCAGCTTGCGGTGACTCAGGACATGATTCTTCTTGATAATGTGGCCGTCACCCCTACCGACGACGCGAGGAATATCCCTCAGGAGGAGCCGGACCCGATTATCACGAAGCTTGAGGAGAGGCTGAAAGTCGCTATGGCGATGGAGGAGGAGATGGTTCGCATGGGGGCGCTCAACGCTGTCCAAGGGCAGATCATCGTTCAGGTCGACAAGAACATCGACTTTGATGTTCTCTTTAAGATCATGAACACTTGCGGCAAGTCCGGTTTTAATAACATGAACTTTGCTGTCATGGAAAGGGACGGGTAAACGTGAAATATCGAATATTAATCAAAAGATGTGACGACCCCCAAAGGGCTTCCGCGATTGCCGCGGAGGTTGCCCGCTGGTCGGGGAGTGCGCCCGATGTAGTGTACAACTCGCTCATGCAGCAGGATATCTGTATCCGAAGGGAAGCGGATGAGTCCGAAGCGCGGAGCCTGCAAGCACAGTTCGGCGCGGTAGGTGCGCAGGTTGAAGTCGTTCCCGTCGGCGACGACGCGGCGGCGGCGGTTGTAGCGGCTACTGCAGCCGCGGCCGCAGCCATGCCCGCAGTTGCCGCGGCTGCCGGCATTGCGCCAGCGCCGCGTTCAAGCGACGACGATGACGACGAAGAGGAAGAGGAACCGGCCAGGATTCTTTCCGAAGAGGAATACACGGCGATGCTCAAAAATCGTCCCGACGTATTCTACATCGAAAAAGCGTCCGGTACAAGGAATACCCAGCTAATCTGTTTTATACTGGCTATCGCCATGGGTATCTTCCTCAGCACGCGCACGGTTGTTGAGATCGCCACCGACTTCTTCGAGAGAATGCCCGAAGAGCGTACCGCGAAGCTCGTAAGAGCCGATGAGGTCGCCGCGGTGCTTGAAGAGAAGAAGAAGGAGGAAGAGAAGAAAAAAGAAGAGATCCCCACTGACCAGAAGAGGCTCAAGCCCACTCAGTCCAAGGGTTCGGGCGGTATGACGGGCGGCGGCGGCGACCCCAGGGCGCGCGTCACGCAGATGGGCGTTCTCGGTATTGTTTCCGGTCAGATTAAAGGTAAAAGTGTAGCCTCAGCCGACATTTTCGGTAAGGGCGGTTTCGCTACTGATATCGACGCTATTCTCTCCGGTGTCGGCGGCCTCAGGGCCGGCGGCGACGGCGGCGTAGGTCGTAAGGGTGTCGCTGGTATCGGTTACGGTTCGGGCTTTGGCTCGGGCTTCGGTGGCAGCGGCGGCGGTGTTGACGACCTTCTCGGCGGCCTTATGGGCGGCGGTGGCGGTGGAAACCTCGACCTCAAAAAGCGTGGCGAGCTCAAGGTATCATCGCCCGACTTTCTGAAAGGCGGAGCGCTCACAGGCGGCAGGAGCCGCGCCAGTATCCAGCGTGTCGTTATGCAGAACATGGCCGCGTTGCGCCACGCCTATAACAGGCGCCTGCGTGACAAACCCGATCTTGCTGGCAGGATTACCGTCAAGTTTGCCATTGACGAATTCGGAAACGTAACTTTTGCCCAAATGGTTGAGTCTACCATGAGCGATCCGGAATTGGAAAGAACTGTTGTGGAAAGAGTGCGTACCTGGAAGTTTGAAAAGATTGACAAACCGGGAGACATAACGGAGGTTACCTACCCGTTCGTCTTCTCGCAGTAAGTTGTTGTGCTTGTATAACGGGCGGCGGCAACGCCGCCCGTTTTTCAGTTTGAAAATAAACGATGCGGCGTATCGCATTATTATATATCCAGCAGTTAAAAAAAGACAATAAAAACAACCCATTTTTTCATTATGGAGGCAGTATTATGCAGAAGGTGAGGGCTTTAGCTTTAGTTCTTGCGGCCGGTTTCGCAGTTGGCAGTTACGCAACGGACGCGCGCGTTGCTGTAATGGGGAGGCAAAATACCCCATGGTTCTTTCGCGATGAGGTAACCGTTTTCACAAACCCCGCCGACATGAGCCTGTACCCCAATATGCTCTACGGCTCGTTCGGCTGGATGGCGAATGAGGACTGGGAGGGAAGGTCGGCAATATGGTATGAAAATACCTCACCGAGAGACCCGTTCTTTGGTGCCCTGTTTTCTCACCGCCTTTCAGGCGAGGACGGCGGCCCCATGTTGTCAATCGGCGCGTTCATGAACAGGCGTGATCCAATGCTCAATAGGATTATGACCGCGGGCGGCGTACGCCAAGTGATGAGGCCCGACAATTTTGGCTTTGACGTGGTGAGCAACCTTGAAGAACCGCTCGGCAAGTTTGACTTTATGGTTGGCTATGACATGGGCAACGGCGTTTCTATAGGCGCCGGCGTTTATACGGCTGTCCAGACCAAGAAAAGTAATGGCAACATAGACAGCCAAACAGAGTTCTACAAGGGTTCATTTGGTCTGAACTGGAACATTGAACAGGGTCTTGATTTAGAAGCTGCCGTGAATTTCGGTGCAATTAACGCCTCGTTTACTCCATCCGGAGCTGAGAAGGTTATCGTTTCCGATGGCGAGTATGCTCTGCGGGGCGATGTACGCTTCTTCTCTGCTGTTCCGGCCATCAACGGCTCTTTCGTCCCGCAGGTGTCGCTTGAGTACTTAAGGCTCAATGAGCAGGACATGATTGATCTCAATGGCGGCGTCGGTGTTAATATGAACATCGACCGCGGTTTCTTTTGGGCTGGTCTGCAGGGCGTCTACACGCAGGTAAACGGCGGTAGTGACGACGAGCAGTCTATCGGTGCTAGAGTCAGTTTCGGTATTGAGCGCAATATCGTTTGGGACTGGTTTCTGGTACGCGTTGGCGGCAGCAAAGAGTTTCGCCACGTGTCCAAGGGTGACGGCACAACCTCCGAGTGGCGGGAAAACGTCCCCTCTGACGGTAGTGACGGTGACCTCGTAGGCCTCGGTTTCGGTGTGAACATCGACAACCGCCTGCGCATCGACTTTGTCGTGTCCGAGGCTCTGCCCTACACTTTTACCAATCTTCTGAGCGGTGGCGAGCACCACCTGTTCAACAGAGTGAGCGCGACGTACAGATTCTAAGATTGAACGTTTCATCGTAATAATGATTGTAGGGGCGGGTGAAAATCCGCCCTTTTTTTTAACCGGCGAGGCACATTATGGGACTTATCAAAGCATTAACAGGAGCGGTAG
>JAITFQ010000107.1 GCA_031281225.1 Chitinispirillales bacterium | reverse complement strand
ACTGCTGTCCTGCGCCGGTTTTGAGCAGAAGACGCAACCGTCGTCCTTTTTTTCTATTCCGGTGATGTACGCCGTCCGCCACGGGGCCCACAGATTTTTTCTATCGCTCATAACTCCCCCTCATAAATAATAGGGGCAGCCGCTCCCGGCCGCCCGCTATCATCACTGTATCTTGTCTAATGTACATGTCACGCATACCGGATCAGATCGACAGCGACAGCCCGGTGTTGACCAAAAAACCAAACCCGCTGACGCCCTTCGCGTCCTTGTCGAAACTGTTGAACGGCAACATGAACTTCCCGTCGATATACACGCCCAGCGGGATAGCCGGCAATTTCGCGCGTGCGCTCAAAAGGAGGTGTGCGCCTAATACAGGCTTGCCCAGCGCCTCGTCTATGATTTTTTGAACAATGGCCCTGCTCTCCTCACTACCGGGCGCAATAAGAGCATTGATGAGGGCCTGCGGATCAATACTTTCCGTCAGCCCAAGCGCGTCTTCAACCAGCCTATTGCTCAGGAGCGGCGTGGCAAAGTGCATACTCAGCCCCGCCCCGCCGGTGAACTTGACGAGCCACAGGTTCAGCAATTGCTTCTTCACCGTCGCGTCGAAATGCAGCTTGGCGTAAGGCGTCCCGCTTAACCCGCTATACTTCAAATTCAGGTCGCCAAGAGTCAGGGGAACAGACTCACGCACCAACTCACCGGCGTCTAACGATTTAGTGGGATCAATGTAGTTCAAAGAGCCATCGTACTCCCACAAACCAAAGTTGCACGAAAGCTCAAGGGCGTCAATAACGGGGAGAAAATCAATAAAAACCTTGCCTCCGAAATTCAGCACCGACCTTCTCCAGTTCGCTCGGGAGACGCGGAAAAAATCGTCAGCCTCAATGTCAAGCGCGGGCGGGAGATTAAGAATGGAGAGATCAATGGGCAGGTTGATCTTCTCATCATGCACATTATCCATACTCATCGACAGGTCAAACCCCCAGTGAAATCCAAGGCCGGCGATAGCATAAACCGACGACGTCGCGAAAACCGTAAACAGCGCCGCAGCAGCAGCAATTATGTGGATTTTTTTCATATTATCTACCTGGCCCTCCTGAAATCGTCCTTCAAGTCGGCAAACGTAATGAACCTGTCCTGGCTTCCGTCAGTTATGAGGGAGTCATACGTCGGGCCGGGTTCGGGTACCCAAACCGGCCGGCCGTCCCTCATGTGAATCCTTTGAAACATCTGCCGCACCGCCGCGAAGCGGTTGATGGAGAGCATGATGGTGTCGCCCTTGAGGCCGTAAGTCCCCCATGATCTGAACTCCCAGTCTTCTTTGAGGTACGGCCCGCTCTGCCCTCTCCTGCTTTCCACGAGGTAGATGGTGCCATCCGGGCGGAACAGAAATGACTTGCGCGTGACCGCCGCGTCCCTCGCCGGTATTTCAACGCTTTCAACCTTGTCGGTAAAGACCCACTCGCCAGGCAGCTGCCTCCTGATCGCCACCCCCTTCTGTTCGTCTTCCCTGAGCGACGGAAGGGCCGCGACCAATTCCTGCGCTATGTTGTTGGCTTGCAGGGGCCTGTCGGCCTTTCTGAAAGAGTCTATAACGGCCAGCGTCGAGTCGATCCTCTTCGCCTGATACCCTGAAAGGTCCTCTTTCGCTTTGAGAGAGGCAGATTTTGCCGCTTCAATTACGGGGCCCAGGGTCAATATCCGCTCATCGTAAAACTTTTCAGCTTTCTCGAGGTGCACTCTCAGCGAGTCGGCGGCGCGCTTGGCCAGCGACTTGTTGCCCTTGGTAAAATGCTCCCTGGTCTGGTGGAGATGCACTCTAGCCGACGATACCTCGTCATCAGGCACCCCCTTGGCCCTGAGCATGTCGATGCGGGCCTGGGATTCTCCGAGAAACTGTTCATTGACGCCGCCGCCGCAACCGGCGAGCAGGACGAATACCGCGAGAGCGGGTAAAGCTAAAGACCGTAGTCTTGACATGAGTATCCTCCAAAAAGAGTTTTGATTGATGGGTTACGAACCTGTTCAAAGTATAAAAATAATTTGTGGATAGTGGGGATGTCAAGAAAAATCAAAACCTGATTTTTTAAAAGGGGCGGCCGATAGCCGCCCCCCACTGTTATCTCACCCTGAACGCCCTGTAAAACGTGCTGCCGTCCCTCTGTATCAAAAACAATATCGAATCGTTCGCCTTGACGCTTCCGACCGCCTGCGTGTACTCCCTGAGCGACGGCGTCGCCCGCTTGTTCACCTCAATAATTATGTCGTTGACACGCAAACCCTCCTGCGCGGCCTGGCTTCCGCGGGCTATATCGGTTATTATCACGCCCTGCAAGTTCCTTGGCAGGTTCAACTGATCGCGCATCTCCTGAGTTATCGCCCCGGCCGTCATCCCGATGATCTGCCCTTCGGCTGGCTGCGCCTGCTGCCCGCCGGCGCTCCGGTCGCCGCCGGCGGACGCCACGGCTTCGGACTCATCCCTTGATGTCACCCTCACCTGGACGGTATGCCTTCTGCCGCCGCGCAGAATCTCCACCGGCACCGTCGCTCCCGGGCGTACATTCGCCACATTATTCCTCAACTGGTTCATAGTCTCGGTATTCCTGCCGTCTATCTTCGTTATCACGTCGCCCCTTCTAATCCCCGCCCTCGCGGCCGGCTGATTATCGAACACGTCGCCGACGAGCACGCCCCTCGTCTCCGGCGGCAGGCCGAACGCGTCGCGCGTCGACTGGTCGAGCTCCTGTATCGATACCCCGAGCCACCCGCGGCTCACCTTGCCGTCAAATATCAGGTCCTCCATAATCCTGCGCGCCATATTAATAGGAATGGCAAAACCGATCCCCATGTTGCCGCCCGACTGGGTGTATATCATCGTATTTATGCCGACAAGCTCCCCCCTGATATTAACGAGCGCGCCGCCGGAGTTTCCGGGGTTTATCGCGGCGTCGGTCTGTATGAAATCCTGAAACGAAGACGGGCTGCCCGGCATGGGGGCCGCGCGCCCCGTCGCGGAGACTATCCCCATCGTCACCGACGAGGTCAAGCTGAACGGGTTCCCAATAGCTACCGCCCAGTCGCCGGGGCGCAGCTTGTCGCTGTCGCCGAGAAACGCCACAGGCAGATTGTTCACGTTATCCTCAATCTTTAACACCGCGACATCGGTCAGCGAATCGGCACCCACTATCCTGGCCGCGAAACTCCTGCCGTCGGATGTTTTCACCTCAATCTCCGACGCGCCGGATACCACGTGCGAGTTGGTGAGGATGTAGCCGTCCCGCGATACGATCACCCCCGACCCAAGCCCCTGCTGCCGCCGTTCCTGCCGCCTCTGCTGCTGAGGCTGCTGCGGGGCGCGGCGCTGGCGGCCGCCAAAAAACTCCTCAAACGGGTTGCCGCCGAAAAACGGGTCGTTGAAATGCTGATAAAACGGATTGTTGGTGAATATAACCGTATCAATCTTGGTCGGGATGACGGACACGACCGTCGGCACAACCTGCTCCGCCACATCCGCGAAAACTGTGGCAAACCCCTGCAACGCGCGCGGGATGTTCACCTCAGGCGCGGCCTGAGCGCCAAAGTTCACCGAACCGCGGGCCGGCCGGTCCGCCGGTTCGGCAAAAACCGATTTTGAAATAATAGTAAGGGAAACCGCAGATACCGCTATCGCCGTAACTATCGCCATCGAAGCGGTAAGAGATTTTTTTGCCCCTGCCCTCGTTCCTGTAAATCCTGACATCTGTGAATCCTCCTGTGAATTAAATGGTTGGCTGCTTTCAAATGATAGTACGGGTATAGGGTGAAAATATTACATGGAAAACTCCCGTGTTACCGAATTAAAAAATTCACATTTTATTTTTATTTTTGCAATAACAGGCGCAATATTTTATATTCATGTATTGATAATATGGCTAAAATCATCAAAAACTCATTATAAAACGATACAAAGGGACGAAAAAATGGGTAAAAACATAGTGCAGAAAATTTTAGACAGCCACATCGTATCGGGCGCGCCGGAGACCGGAAGCGCTGTGGGGATACGGATCGACCAGACACTTACGCAGGACGCGACGGGGACTATGGCGTATTTGCAGTTCGAGGCACTGGGGTTCGACAGGGTGAAGACGGAACTGTCGGTGTCATACGTGGATCACAACACGATTCAGGAGGGGTTCGAGAACGCGGACGACCATAAATATCTCGAAACGGTCGCGGCAAAGTACGGTATCCTTTTCTCAAAGCCCGGGAACGGTATCTGCCATCAAGTGCATTTGGAACGATTCGGTAAACCTGGAAAGACGTTGCTCGGGAGCGATTCGCATACGCCGACCGGCGGCGGGATAGGGATGATTGCCATCGGGGCCGGCGGGCTTGATGTGGCGGTGGCGATGGGGGGCGGGCCGTTTTATCTGACATATCCCAGAGTTGTTAAAGTGGAATTGACGGGGGCGCTCCGCCCGTGGGTATCGGCCAAGGACGTAATCCTCGCGTTGCTCGAAATCCTCGGCACGAAGGGCAACTCCGATTCGATGGTGGAGTATGGCGGGCCGGCGGTGGAGACGCTGAGCGTCCCCGAGCGGGCTACGATAACCAATATGGGCGCGGAGTTGGGCGTTATCACCTCCGTTTTCCCGTCCGACGAAAAAACGCGGCAATTCTTAAAGGCGCAGGGAAGGGAAGGGGACTACGCCCCGCTGTCCGCCGATGCTGCCGCATCTTATGACAGAGTGATAACGATAGACCTTTCGACGCTTGAGCCGCGCGCGTCCTGCCCTCATTCGCCGGGTAATGTCAAGAAATTATCGGAGCTAAAAGGGACAAAGGTCGATCAGGTTTTGATCGGCTCGTGTACCAACGCTTCCTACCGCGATATGATGCTGACGGCGGCCGCGCTCAGGGGCAAAAAAGTGTCTTCGGGCGTTTCGCTCGGCGTCGCACCGGGGTCGCGCCAGGTGCTCGAGATGATTGGCAGAAACGGCGCGCTTGCCGACATTGTTTCCGCCGGCGCGAGGATTTTGGAAACGGCTTGCGGGTTTTGCATAGGGAACTCCGTCGCTCCGCGCACGGACGCGGTGTCGGTACGCACCTCCAACCGTAATTTTTTCGGGCGCAGCGGAACGTCGTCGGCGCAGGTATTTTTGGCATCGCCCGAAGCGGCGGTTGCGGCGGCGCTGTCGGGAGAGATTTGTGATCCGGTTGATTATTTCAAGGCCGCCGATTACCCGCGAATCGACGCTCCCGAAGAATTTATTATTGACGACACGATGATCCTTGCCCCCGCGTCCGATTCGTCGCAAGTCAAAATTTTCCGCGGCCCCAACATCGGCGACCCGCCGTCAAACGAGGCTTGCCCCGACGTAATCAACGGAAACGTATCAATAAAAGTGGGCGACAAGATCACCACCGACCATATCATGCCTGCCGGAAGCCGCCTGAAATATCGTTCTAATATCCAGAAATACGCCGAGTTCGTATTCGAACGCGAAGACCCGCAGTTCTCAAAACGCGCGCTTGACAATAAGGGCAGGGGGGTTCACAACATCATCGTCGCCGGTGAATCCTACGGGCAGGGTTCCTCCCGCGAGCACGCGGCGATATGCCCGATGTACCTCGGCGTCAAGATGGTTATAGCCATATCAATGGAGCGTATCCACCGCGCGAATTTAGTGAATTTCGGCATCATCCCCGCCACGTTCGAAAATCCTGGCGATTACGCTTTAATTAATATTGATGATGAATTATTGATATCCGGTGTCCGTAATCATATATATAAGGATAATGGCCTGACCGCCGTCCGCAAGAGCGACGGGCTGTCAATCAGGCTGAAAATTGAGCTGACCGAGCGAGAGAAGGGGATGATTCTCGCCGGCGGGCTTATAAATCAATGCCGGATGGACGGTTCGAAATAGTGTTACGATTTTATCGCGGTGGCGGCCGTTTTGGGCTATCCGCTGGCTTGAAATAAAAAATAGCGTCCTTTAACGGAATAAAGGAGGTCAATATGCGGATGAACAGATTGATTTTCGCGCTGATTTTTGTTGCGCTGTACGTCGTGGGCTGCGCCCAAACCACTAACGGTAGCACGGGCGGCTCCGCGAACGGGAGGATGTTTACTTCATTTTCCGATTTCATCGGCGCAAGGGTGGCAAGCGAGGCCGGTTCGGTGTTTTCGCAATTTATTGACCCCGTCATACCAGGCGTTAGGTACAAATATTTCAGCGCCCTTTCGGACGCTTTGGCGGCTCTTACTGCCGGTAAGGTCGACGCCGTAACTCTCGACCTCCCCGTCGCGATGTACACGGTCGCGCGTGATCCCACTTTCGCGATTTTTCCGTTTGTGCTGGCGGAGGACAGATATGGCTTCGCCGTCGCCAAAGGCTCGGAACTTGGTGTGAGAGGTAACGAGATTTTGAAAAAATTGCTGGAAACAGGTATAGTTTGTGAATCGGAGCAGTTATGGTTTTCCGCGGATGAGGACAAAAAAGCGCTGCCCAAGCTTGAACACAGGCTTGATTTCGACGGAACCGCCGGCACAATAAGGTACGGGCATCAGAGCACCATGGCCCCCATGAGCTACTACAGCCCCGAGGCGGGGCCGCTCGGCTTTGACCTCGACATCGTAAGCAGAATAGCCTACGAGATGAACATGAATGTTGAGTTCGTGTCGATTCCGTCTTTCGATGCACTCCTGCCCGCGCTCGCTTCCGGCAAGGTCAACATGGTCGGCGGCAGCATGTCGATCACTGAGGAGCGCTTGAGATTATTTGACTTCATCGGCCCGTATTTTGAGGGCGGCACCGCGTTTTTAATAAAAAAGAGCAGAATGGGAGAGAGTTAAAAAAAATGAAAACTGCCATTCAGGAATTTCTTGAGGAATTGAGCAGCGACAGCGAAGGCGTCCGCTCGCTGATTCGTGAATTGACAGGGCTTGTGTCCTATTACGAACGTTTGCTTGAACGGTTTGAGCTCGACTCGCTGACCGGGCTGCCGGGGAGCAATAAATATCACGAGTTCAGGGATAATCTAGAAATACGCGTACCGGCGAGTATTGGTATCATAGTTTTTGACGTGAACGATCTCAAATATTACAACGATACCAAGGGGCATCAGGCCGGCGACTTGCTGATTCAAAAAGCCGCAGAAAGTTTTCACTATATCAGTTCTCAAAACGTAAAAATATTCCGCGCTGGCGGCGACGAGTTCGTCGCGATAATCACCGGCTGCGCGGAAAGCGACATAGATGGCGTCGTGGCGAAGTGGCAGGCAAGATTAGCCGAACTGAACACCGCCGAAGACGGGATATGCTGTACTATCGCCTGGGGCGCAGCGTTTGGATCCGGGCAATACAAGCTCGGCGACGTGATGCAACTCGCCGACAAACGCATGTACGAAGAAAAGCTCAGGATGAAAGAATGCGGACTTAAAATCGGTGAGATGCGTTAGCTTTTATTTGTAGATTGTTTGTTGTGACGGCAAAAGCCGACAATGTT
This sequence comes from Chitinispirillales bacterium, assembly GCA_031281225.1. Taxonomy (GTDB): domain Bacteria; phylum Fibrobacterota; class Chitinivibrionia; order Chitinivibrionales; family Chitinispirillaceae; genus GUT77. Next base: position 8,307 of record JAITFQ010000107.1, on the reverse strand, counting down.
AATTTTTCTGAATGCGTGAAATACGTCGTATGCTCACGACTTAAACTTTGCGCTCCTCAACCCCCCAAGCTCGCGGGGCGTCAGTTCGCGGTATTCGCCGGTTTTCATGTCGTCAAGTTTAACCGACCCGAACGCGACGCGGCGCAGGCGGCGCACTTCGTGGCCGATCCCCTCGATCATTCGCCTTATTTGGCGGTTCTTTCCCTCCAAAAGCGCGATTTCGTACCACTCCTGATCTTTCTTTACATCCGCGGAGTCGACTGAAAAGGCGCGGAGTATCTGGCCGTTTGACTCTACGCCGTCGAGCAGTTTTGATATGTCTTTTTTGTCGAGCGGGCGGCCAGTTCTCACAAGATAAATCTTTTTGATGCGGAAGCGCGGGTGCGTCAGCGCGTGGATCAGGTCGCCGTCGTTCGTCATCAACAAAAGGCCCTCGGAGAGGTAGTCGAGGCGGCCGACGTATTTGAGCAGGCCCGCGTCGAGACCGTCGCGCCTCAGCGCCTCGTAGACGGTCAAACGCCCCTCGGGGTCGCTGGCGGTAACCACCACTTCACGCGGTTTGAAATACGCGTAATACTCTAATTTACGGATGGGGCGGAGATTTTTGCCCTTGTACTCCACCCTGTCGACGGCGGGATTGACCTTTACGCCGAGTTCGGTAATTTTTTGGCCGTTGACGTAGATGTGGCCGCTCTGGACAAGTTCGTCGCATTTACGCCGCGAGCCGAGGCCGCACTGGGCTAAATATCTGTTTATGCGGAGTAGATTTTTGTCGCTCCCGCTACCGGTATTAGTATTAATTCCGCCGTTAACCCCATTATTATTTTGCACCGATTACCTCCCCTATTGTCCCGGCGGCTTTTACTGATAAGTTTACGGATTTACCGACCCGGGACGGGGAATAGCCGTCCAGCGTGTAACCCGCGTGGTTAAACATTGCCCCTGGCAATATTACCTCATTATAAGTATACGATGATTCACCAGACAAATTTTTGATTTTTTTGATAACGTCTTTGGCAGAAAGCAAACCCGCCACCGTCACCGTTTCGCCGAAGTAATGATTGTCAACCGGTTTTACGTCAAAATTTTTATTTACGAACGGGGCGATATCGTCAAATACCTTTTTTAGAAACGGGAAAGCGGATTGTCCGGTTATCAGCAATATGTTTTTCCGTTTACGGTTACTATTGTCAACAGAAGTACCGCGCAGCCGGCGTTTTATTTTCGCCCCCTCGTGAAGCAACTGCCTGACTAACCCCACGCCGTTTTCTATCTGCGGATAATCTTCGTAGTAGGAAACCGGCGGTATCGGCAGCCCGGCCCTGATGAAAAATTCGTCCGCCGCAAACAGTTTTCTGACCCCGTCCGCCCGTTTCATCCTATCCGACACCGCTCCCAGCCTGCCGCATACCTCAACCGCGCAAGCCCTGCCGACTGGCACGAGCGGCTTTTTCCTGAACCGCGTCAGCCCCACGGGGACAACCGCTATCGACAGCAGCGCCCTGCCGTACCCAAACAGATCCTCAATCGTCCGGTCGAGAACCGCGCCGTCGTTCATCCCGGGGCAGAGGACAATCTGCGTATGGAAAGCAATCCCGTTGTCCCTTAAATACGAAAGTTGCGCGCGGATGTCCGGGATACGCCCGTTTCCCAGCATCGCCGCCCTCACTTCCCGGTCCGTCGCGTGGACGGAAACGAAAAGCGGCGACAGCCCTATCGACGCCGCCCGCCGCAAGTCCTCCCGCGAGGCGGAGGTCAGCGTCATGTAGTTGCCGTTCAAAAACGAATAGCGAAAATCCTCATCCTTTATATATAGAGAGCGCCGCAGCCCCTTGGGCTGCTGGTCGACAAAGCAAAATACGCACCTGTTCGCACACCGGCCAACCGGCTTTTCGTAAAAATCGATCTCTAAGGGAACCCCGGGCGGGCGCTCCGCCTCAATCACCCCCGCCCGCCCGCCGCGCTCTATCTCCACATCCAAAAAGTCCTGCGCGGCATGGTAGTAAAAATCCAGCTCATCAACAATATCCTGCCCATTAACGGAGATGATCCGGTCGCCCGGGCGCAGGCCGGACATGGACAGAAAGCCGCCCCGCGGCAAGCTCCTGACCCTCAAACCCATTTTCGGTGATTTAAGTTTATCTACATGGTTCATTGACTTTGCCATCACAATAAACAATCTAAAATCGTCGGCTTTTGCCGTCACAATAAACAATCGCGCGAAGATTGTTGCAATAAAAAATCGAAGATTTTTTGTTTTTGGTTATGCCATAAAATATATTATGGAATAGTCTGTTGATGTGTCAAAAAACTATTTTTTAAGGAGGAGTGACCTTGAAAAACGTCGCACGCCGCTCATTGTGGGCAGTTTTGGGCCTTATTATTTGCTTTGCGATCTTCTGCGGGATTAATCCGGTTGATGATCCGGACGACCCGAGTGATAACGGCGGTGGCGGCGGAGGCGGTGGTACGCTTCAGCCGGGTCTTGTAATTACTGACGACGGCGACGGCAGGGTAACCGCCCCGGAGGTCGCGCGTACCGCGAGGGTAGACGAAATTATCACTGTGCGGCTGCGGCTTTTCGCCGATACAGCCAGTAATGCAGCCCCAATTCGTAACGGCCGTATTACTGTTATTGAGCCTGACGGCGGCGGTTACTGGATATCAAACAACACCCTTACTACTGACGGCAACGGGTGGGCCACCCTGGAGTTCATGGGTGAAAGGGAGGGTACGTTCAGGTTGACGTTTGAATATATCAATACGCAGCACAACACGCGGACAACTGCGAGAGTGCGGATTGAGGTTACCGACAATCCGGACAGAAACATAACAATAACAGCGTTCCCGTCGGTATTGCCTGCGGACGGGGTAAGCAAGTCTGCCATCGCCGTGCAGGTCAGAAACGAATTTAACAATCCAATAGTGGGCGATACCATAAGATTTTCCACAGAACCTAGAGGCATGGGCATGATAACCGCCTCCGGCGTGACCGACGCTGACGGCAGGGCTATGGCCGAACTCACGAGCGACAGGCGCAACGGTATCGCCAACGTAATCGCCTTTCTCGCCAGCGATCCGGAAACCAGCACTATGATTGAGGTGGAATTTTCGGGCGTGACGCTCTCCGTTTCGGCGACTCCGGGCAGTATCAAGCCTGATGGCAGTGAAGAGAGCGCCATACTCGCGGTGTTGCGCGACGCCGCGAATAACCCGATTGTCGGCGAACGCGTGACTTTCGCGTCCGTGCGCGGGGCGGGCACAGACATCATCATCCCCGAGGCCGTAACCAACAGCCGCGGCGAGGCGCGGAGCAGGGTCAGAGGCACGGAATCCGGCCATGATGTGATAGCGGTGGTATCGCCCGTGGTAAATGTGTCCAACACCGTTGGTATCACTTTCTCAAGCCATACCATAAGTATCAGCCCGCTGGACGATCACAGGCATGTCAACCAGACATCGCAGTTTAATGTTTGCTACATGAATGATCAGGGCGCTGGCGTCTCCGGCGCGACCCTTTACATGAGTGTGACAATGGGCGACGTGCACTACCCGCCCGATAATGAAATATTCACAAAGCAGGAAACGACCGGCGAAGACGGTTGCGTTGTTTTTACAATGACCAACCCCGCGTTTGCAAGCAGGGGGACAATATCCGCCCGTGCCGAGCATCCAATCCTTACCACGGGCTCGCACGACATAGAGTTTCTTTCCAGCAACGTGGCGAGAATAGAAATAACCGGCTCCCCTGCCGTCATCAACATAAATGGGAACAGGGCCAGGATTACCGCCACGGCTTTCGACGCCCAGGGCAATCGCGTCAACGGTGCCCACATATCGTTTAATATCCGTAGCGCGTCCGGCCTCCCCAGCGGCCCGAGCGGCGGCGCATTCCTTGAGCCGGCCACCGCCCGCACAGGTAGCGACGGTACTGCCACTACCGATCTAGTATCAGGCAGCGTGCCCAGCGGCTTCAGAGATGTACTGGTAACCGCCTCCGATTTCGCCGGTGCGCCTTCCGATACCGCGAGATTTACATTCGCCGGACCGCCCCACAGCATAGCCATAAACAGGAACATAGACGCTGTCTCAGCTCAGTCGGCCACATACAGCAATAATATGGTGGCGCTCGTGGCGGACGTAAACGGTAACCCTGTCGCAGAAACGGAAGTTTCGTTCAGCATTGAGATTACAGGATACGCAATCTACCGCTTCAGACACAACGCCTACACATTAAACGGTGAGCGCGTTATTGATATAGACACCGTTTACAGGGTAATAGATTCCGAATGGCTCGACATGTCCCGTCCTTACAACCCGTTCCCGCGTTTTGATGATATCAACTGGAGCGGAGTGCCGGAACGCTGGAGCCCCACGATAGGCCATCCGCACAACCGCGGCTTAATGAACAACCCAATAAAGCCTTGCCATACCCCGGTTATAGTGGGTACGGGTGATGACGAAAGAAGGATTGAATGCGAAGACGGTCTGTTCGCCGATTATGACGGAACTGGTATATGGGATACTGTCAAGGTATTTTTCGATTGGGTAGACCCGGATATGCTTGACGCGCTATACGATGCAGGGCACTTGATTTTGGCTAGAGGATACAGACCCCTGCCCGGCGAAACGCCTTGGGATCTCAACTGGATTGGCGACGGCGGCTTTATTAGCGGCGGCTACAAATCTCCCCCCGAGCCTCACGGTACGGTACTCATAGAGCGCACGGTTACTACCAAAGACGGTATCGCGGAAAACGCGGTCGTTTACGGTCAGTCGGTGGCGGGGAGATACCGGGTAAGAGTTTGGGCGGAGTGTCAGGGGCTTGTAACGTCAAACCCGGAAATTTTCGTTCTGCCGGTTAGCGAAGGGGCTCGAAACTGGAACCCTAAAAACTGATAACAAGGATTTTTTTGTGAGAAAAACAACTGTAATTATTGCGGCTTTACTGGTACTTTCGTATTTGGCCGTCGCGGCTTCCGCCGCCAACCTCGCCAACCCCGCTTCCCCGACCCCCGCCGCGCGGATATCGGGCGGCGTGTCATATTACCTTGGCGGGCCGACAATCACCTTGGATGTTCCGGGTCTCACCAACCTGGAAATACCCACGATGATGAACCGTTTCAGCGGCCGCATAACCTACGCGCCGGTTAGCTACGTGAATTTCGGTGTTGACGCCGGAACCATACAGATTGATGTCGACCGCTACATCCCCAACCCCGCAATAGCCGATACCGTGCCGATGTTCCACGGTAACTACGGTTGGTCGGTAGGCGGCCATATCAAGCTATCCACCCCCTACATCAATGACCATATAGGTTTTGTCGGGATTGGCAATTTTAATTATTTCCGCTCTACCAATACTGGCGGCGCTTATTATGGCGGTAACGAGGTTATAGCGGCCGCGGGCGTGCAGTTTCGCCTTCCAAACAACAACGGCACAATATCCGCCGGCCCGCTTTATCACCTGATATCCGGAGAGAGCAAGCCCGACACCGCCCGAAGCGCCTCAATAATCACCTATTCCAACGCCAACAATTTAAGGCTCTGGGTCGCTTACGACTTTTTCCACAAAATAGACGGTATCACCAAAAACAGCATCCCCTACGCTTCCTTGGAGTTCACCATGTCGCCCAAAATCAACGGCTCAAGCCGCGTGCCGGTTCAGGAGTTCAGCGTATCGGTCAGTTTGGGCGCGGTGTCGGAGCGGTTGCACGGGGCGGACAGGCGCGAGGTTCGGTTTTAGTTCCCCATCACGCACTCAACCCTGCAAACCAAAAAATCGCTGAATTTTTCATCGGGGCAGAGGGCGGAGATGAATTCGGAGGGCTTGCATGATACGCCGGCCCCTCCGGCGGCGAGGGAGAGGGCGGCTTCCCAGCAGGGGGGGGGATTATCGCCGCTGCCGCTGTTATTTACAAATGCGTTTATGATTGCCGGGCGAATATTTTTTTGTGTCAACTGACCGTTTTTCTCGCGCTGTATGATAATTTCCTTTTTTTCAAGAAGCTGGCCGAGCATCTCCTCCATACGTTCAAATGAAAAACCGCGGGGGGGGGATATTCGGTAGCGGGCGGCGGTGATGGTTGAGCTCAGGCTTGCTTTTTCGTGGATTTGGGCGCATGATTTTATCAACAGGCCCGCGGGCAACCATTGGTTGACGATCATCGGATCGCCGTCCAAACGCGATTTTGTTTCAATGTCAAACGCCTCGTTTAACCCAGTCGCGCCAAACGGCAGCGGGGGGCCGAATGATACGCGGGGGTGGGGGTTAAAACCCTGCGAGAACGCGAGGGGGAAACCGGCGGCTATCATTGCGCGGTGGAAAACCCCTACCATGTCCATGTGCCCTAAAAAACGCACGTTCTCTTTTTTTTCGTAGAAGAACCGGTAGCGGTGCCCTACCGCCGGCTTTTCGGCGGCGGCAACGCGCGGCCGGCGGCCGTAGGCGGCGACTGATGCCGGTTGGCCCGATGTTACGGCTAACCGGGTTGACACCGATTCGTCGCATGCCCCGCAATAAGAACACGCCCCGTTTCTGCAATCGGGGGTAATCTCCCCCCTAAACGCCAGATCGCGCTCGTTCAACAAAAACTTTGTATCGACCCCGGTTGATATCGCGCTCCACGGGAGGGGTTCTTCGATGTTTATATTTTTTGTATAGAGTTCCAGATCGACGCCGGCGGTACGCCCGGCTTCCATCCACCGCTCAAAATTAAAATTTTCATCCCATCCGTCAAACCTCGCGCCGGCTTTCCACGCTTCCATGATAACATCGCCCACCCGCCGGTCGCCCCGCGCCATCACCGTTTCCAAAAAAGTCACCCGGCTGTCGCGGTACGATACTTTTACATTTTTTTTATCACGCAGGCAGCGCTTGACAAACCGCCCCTTCTCTTCAAGCGCCTCCACAGACTCCATCCCCTCCCACTGAAACGGCGTGTTGGCCTTGGGGGAAAACGGCGACAGCGAAACGTGCAGCGACAGTTTTGGCGAGCGGGCGCGCATGATTGACGCTATCTCCCTCACCATGTCGATAATAGCCTGCACATCCTCTTCGCGCTCCGTCGGGAGGCCGATCATAAAATAAAGTTTTATCGTCTGCGCGTTGCGTTCAAGCAAAAGCCGCACGGTGTCATAAATTGATTCGTCGGTAAAATCCTTGTTTATAACCTTGCGCAGGCGCGGGCTCGCGGCTTCCGGCGCGATTGTGAAAGAGGTTATCGGGGCGACGGCGTTTAGCTCGTCCAACTGCTCGCGCGTGAGCGCGTCTATGCGGGTTGATGGGAGCGACATCCTCAAATGATACGCCTGCTTGACGGCGCGCATCGAACTTAACAAATCGGTAATGCCGGAATAATCGGCGGTCGACAGGCTCAAAAGCCCGACATCCCGCCACCCGGTACAGCGCACCCCGTCCTCAACCTGCGCCTTGATGAACGCCATGTCCTTCTCCCTCACGGGGCGGTAGTACATCCCCGCGCTGCAAAAGCGGCACCCGCGCGTACACCCGCGCATCACCTCGGCGGAGAGGCGGTGGTGGACGACTTCCATCAGCGGGACCAACGGGGCTTTGGGTAAATGGCTTTCGTCAAAAGCTTTTATACGCGCCGGTTTTTTTATTGATCCCTTTTCGGGCAAGTCCGGTACCGTGAATATACCCGCGCTGTTGTATGTATACATCGATGGAATATAAAAACCTCTGATGCCGGCGAGTTCCGAAAGTATCCTCGAACGCCCCGCCTCTTTATGTTTTTCGACTGCGGCGCAGATTTGCGCTGCCGCCTCCTCGCCGTCCCCCACGAGAAACGCGTCGACAAACGGCGTGAGCGGTTCGGGGTTATTCACGCACGGCCCGCCGGCGATTATGAGCGGGTCGCCGTCCCCTCTTTGCGAAGCGAGGACATTCAGGCCGGCCAGATCAATCATGTTGACAAGGTTCGTATACTGCAACTCATACTGAACTGAAAAACCTATCCAGTCCGCTTCCCTGACGGGCGAGAAATATTCGAGCGTAAACAGCGGTATTTCCGCCTCGCGCATAACCTTTTCGGCGTCGCCCCACGGATGGAAGCACCGCGAGAGCGCCCAGTTTTTATTGCTGTTCACAATATTGTACAGTATTTGCAAACCGTGGTGCGACATGCCGATGTCATACAGGTCGGGAAAGCAGCAACAGCCGTGAACCGTCACATTTTCCAAATTTTTGCGGACAGCGTTGAGCTCGCCGCCCGTATAGCGGAGCGGTTTCTCAACAAACGGGAGGAATTTTTTCTGTATGCGGTCAGTCAGTTCTATCATCGCGTC
>JAITFQ010000067.1 GCA_031281225.1 Chitinispirillales bacterium | reverse complement strand
CGCTCTAACTTCCATAACCATCCCCAAGGGTGTGAGAACTATTGCAAGTACTGCATTTATCTCTTGTACCAGCCTCACCTCCATCAATGTAGCGACAGATAACGAGAATTATAGCTCTGTAGACGGTGTACTGTTCAACAAAAATAAAACTGTCCTGATAGCATATCCACCAGGCAAACAAGGCGCATATATCGTTCCCCACAGCGTAACCGAAATTGGAGATTACGCGTTTAGTCGTTCTAATGGTTTAACGTCCGTGACAATTCCGAGCGGAGTAAAAACTATCGGAGAATACGCATTTGAGTTACCCACCCGACTGACTTCCATCATTAGTTTGAACCTCGTTCCACCAAATATTGGGGGAAGAGGAGTCCTTCGTTCAGGTGCCTGCCTATACGTCCCGGAAAATAGCATTGACGCCTATCGTTCTGCTGACGGGTGGGGTGAATTTGAATGTGTTAAAGATCTTACGTCAGCACCGAGAGGTGAATAATGTTTAACCCCAAAAAAATGAAAGTAATCTTTATAACCTTAAAAAAGAGTAGTATTTCATGAAAAAAAATGTATTTGTATCACCGTTTACGGTATTTTTGTTTTGGGGTTTAACAACTCAAACAAGTTATGCATCGGAAACGTATGCCTACATACCAAACTCGCAGATTTTTTTATTGAAAAATGTAGAAAAAACACTTCCTATTAATGAAACGTTATCTACCGTAAGCTTGTTTGAAAAGTTAAATGAAATACAAATAAACGCATGGATAAATCCTCGAAGACAGATTAGAGAGGAAAGATAACGTAATAACATACGAGGAGAATAATGTTATGGAAGATGAAATGAAATACTACGTTTTTGTAAAGAACAACCGCCGGCACTTTGACCCGCAGTACTTTTCGTTGGGAACGACAAGTATAAAGTGGGTATTTCCGGTGCCAGAGCCCAACGCCATCGGGACTCTCGACGGCCACAGCAACGGCATAGCGCTTATAAAATTCAGCGGCTATGGGACAGAGCCTGAGTGCGATGTTGTCGCCAAAAATTATGGGGATAAAATATATGATCTCTTTTACTATCGGTTTAGTCCAATTTTTTCAAATGACACGATTGTCTATTCTCAAAATCGAGTTGCGGCAATAGCCAACTTGAAAACCGGTGAAACGTTTTATGCAAGATATGGTTTGTCTATTGATGATTTTATGTTCGGGATACGTTTTCTAAACCCGCAAGAAAATTTATTTGTAATTGTCAAGTCTATTAAGGTTAAGGATGTCAGCAGGTGGGAAAATTATCTACAAGTTGTAAAACTCGAAGATCAAAAACTTGTTGATACCGCCTGGATTATGAAAATCGGAGTGACCGATGACATATCGTCGGATTTTCCATTATACAACACATGGCTCGTTCACAATAAAAACCTGTTTGTTTATGATCGAGAGTGGAATAAAATTTTGTGCACGGACGGTAAACAATCTCTATCACACCCATTTTCAGAAACCTATAACGCTAACGCCGGTCGTATCGGCAAACTAAAAGACTTCGTAATCCACCCCAATCTCCCCTTTGGAGTTATGATCGAAGAACGCGCCGCTATCGGTGTTCGTCACGGGTTGATTATTGTGCGTTGGGATACCGACGACCCGGACGAACAGGTTTCGGCGTATGTTAATATGTTTAATCCGTTGGCGCAGCTTTTTGGTTTTGAAAACATGTCGCTCGCCTACCAAAGTTTCTCCCCCGACGGAAACTGGTACATAGTCGGCTGCATCGCGCCTGACGACCCTAAAAACCCATACTTCATCGCCCTCCCCGTCGACGGGGAGCATCCTGACTTATTGGACAGAGACGATATTGTCATACTCGGCCAAGTAAAAAACATGACCTCGCTGGCGTGGACGTCCGAGCCGACGGCTTACGTAGTTTCTAATGGCGAATTGCTTCACAAGTGGGATTTGGATGAGCTGCCCAACGCACGTGTATTTGTTATGCCGGGGGATGATGATGAGAAAGAAAAATCGGTTTTCAGGCGAATTGGTAAGTTGTTTGGAGGGAAGGGATGAGGGGGGCCTGCCCCGCCGCAAATTAAAAAAACAAAAAAAATACTAACCACCCCCCTTGCCCATGATGTATATTCCAATTTCGGCGGTGTTCTGTGCTGTGGTTGTGGCGCCGGGTGCTGTATAATATATGGAATAAACTGATTTTTAACATATCCCCATTATCCAAAGACAGGAGTTTGCCAATGTCAAGAGTTGTAAAGATGGTGCCGCATGACGGGAACTCGGCGACGGCGCACGTAGCGCACGCTGTGAACGAAGTTATCGCTATTTACCCCATTACCCCCTCTTCGGGGATGGGCGAAATCTCCGACGAAAAGTCGGCGGCGGGCGAGAAGAACATTTGGGGGACGGTTCCGCACGTTTCGGAACTGCAATCGGAAGGCGGCGCGGCGGGCGCTGTGCACGGGGCGTTGTGCGCGGGCTCATTGACAACGACATTTACAGCGTCGCAGGGGCTCCTGCTGATGATCCCCAACATGTACAAAATCGCCGGCGAACTCACACCGACAGTGTTCCATGTCTCGGCGCGGGCGCTCGCCTGCCAGGGGCTTTCGATCTTCGGCGACCATTCAGACGTCATGTCGGTGCGCCAGACAGGGTTCGTCATGCTCGCCTCCACCACAGTACAGGAAGCGATGGACTTCACCCTCATAGCCCACGCGGCGACGCTCGAAGCGCGCCTGCCGTTTTTGCACTTCTTCGACGGGTTCCGCACTTCGCACGAAGTACAGAAAATTGAAGAATTGTCGTTTGACGATATGCGCCACATGATTGATATGAATTTGGTGCGCGCTTTCCGCGAAAGAGCGATGACGCCCGACCGCCCCCACATCAAGGGGACGGCGCAAAACCCGGACGTTTACTTCCAAGGCCGCGAATCGGCCAACAAGTTTTACGCGGCTTGCCCCGCCATCGTGCAGAAATACATGGACAAATTCGCGAAACTGACCGGCAGGCAGTATCACCTGTACGACTACGTCGGCGCGGCTGACGCCGAAAAGGTTATCATTATAATGGGTTCGGGCGCGGACACCGTCCACGAAACGTCCGAATTCCTCAACAAAAAGGGTGAAAAAACCGGCGTCCTCAAAGTCCGCCTGTTCCGCCCGTTCGACGCTTCGGGCCTTATCGCGGCGCTGCCGGCTTCCGTCAAGAAGATCGCGGTGCTCGACAGGACGAAAGAACCCGGGTCGCTAGGCGAGCCGCTCTACGAAGATGTGCGCACAGCGCTCAGCGAGTCCATGGAAGGCGACAAACCCCGCTTCAAGACCATGCCCCGCATTATCGGCGGACGGTACGGGTTGGGATCGGCGGAGTTTACGCCGGCGATGGTCAAGGCTGTTTACGACGAACTCGGCAAAGACAAGCCCAAAAGCCGCTTTGTCGTCGGTATCAATGAAAACGTTATGGGGACTTCACTCGCCTGCGACGATTCGTTCACGGTCGAGAGCGACGATACCTACCGCGCGCTGTTCTACGGGCTGGCTTCCGACGGTACCGTCAGCGCCAACCGCAACAGTATCAATATCATCTCCGACCAGACCGACAACAATACGCAGGGCTACTTCGTGTACGACTCGAAGAAAGCCGGCACGGTGACGGTTTCCCACGTCCGTTTCGGGAAAAATATCATCCGCCGCCCCTACCTCATCACCAAGGCGAACTTCATCGCGTGTCACAATTTTACGTTTATCGAAAAATACGACATGCTGAAAAACCTTGTTGAGGGCGGGACGTTCCTGCTCGCTTCCGAGTTTGACAAGGACACGGTTTGGAGCAAAATCCCCGGCCGCGTGCAGAAGCAGATTATCGACAAGAAACTGAAATTCTACGTCATCAACGCCCTCGCGATCGCCAAGGATGTCGGGCTCGGCAACCTTATCAACACGATCATGCAGACCGCGTTCTTCCAGATTTCCGACGAACTCAAAAAGGTTATCGACGAAAAGAAAGCCATTGAGTCAATCAAGGACGCTATCAGGAAGACTTACGGCAAGAAGGGCGACGAGATTGTGAACAAGAATGTCAACTCTATCGAAAAGGCGATTAGCGGGGTGGTGGAAGTCAAGTACCCCAACGATGTCACAAACCCGATCGAAGAGCGCAAGAGCATTCACGGAACAGTCCCCAAATCGAACAATTACAACGCCAATTACAGCGACCACGTCAACAACGTCACGGCAAAAATTATCAGGCAGGAAGGGACGACAATTCCCGTCTCCGACATGCCCGCCGACGGTTCGTGGCCTGTTGGCACGACCAAGTTCGAGAAGCGCAACATCGCCGTGGAAATCCCCGTTTGGGGCGCGGACGCCTGCGCTCAGTGTAACCAGTGTTCGCTCGTCTGCCCGCACGGCTGCCTCAGGCCGAAAGCTTACGACGCGTCATGCCTGAGCGGCGCTCCGAAAGAGTTCAAGTCGATCGACGCGAAGGGCAAGGAACTTGCCGGTCTCAAATATTCGCTTCAAATCGCCCCGGAAGACTGCACCGGCTGCTCGCTTTGCGTACAGTGCTGCCCGGCGAAGGACAAGGGCGCCCTCAAAATGGAGACCCAAAGCCCGCTGCGCGCGCAGGAAGCCGCCAACTGGGAATTCTTCCTCACCATCCCCGACACCGATCCGAAAAAGTACGATATTTCGACGGTCAAGGGCAGCCAGTTTGTCCGCCCGCTGTTTGAGTTCAGCGGCGCTTGCTTGGGCTGCGGTGAAACCGCGTACATCAAAATGCTGACACAGCTCGTGGGCGACAGGCTCTACATCGCCAACGCCACCGGCTGTACATCCATTTACAGCGGCAACCTGCCCACCACCCCCTACACCACAAGGGACGACGGCAGAGGCCCCACATGGAACAACTCGCTGTTTGAGGACAACGCCGAGCTGGCTTACGGTATGCGCCTCTCGGTTGACAAGTTCGCCGAGTACGCAAAAGAGTTGTGCGAGAAGATTTTGGGCTGCGACGGGTCTCCCGCCGAACTCAAAACGGTTGTGGGCGAAATCCTCAAAGCCGACCAGTCGACAACCGAGCTTGTCGACGCGCAGCGCGCGCGTGTGGCGAAAGCCAAAGAGTTGATGGGCAAATGCGGCGCGGACAATAAGGATAAGTGCGGCGAAACGGCGAAAGAGTTTTGCAGCGTTGTCGACTATCTCGTCAAAAGATCCGTTTGGGCGGTTGGCGGCGACGGCTGGGCTTACGACATCGGTTACGGCGGGCTTGACCACGTCCTCGCTTCCGGCAAGAACGTGAACCTGCTCGTTCTCGACACCGAGGTATACTCGAACACCGGCGGCCAGGCGTCAAAATCGACCCCTATGGGCGCTGTCGCGAAGTTTGCGGCTGGCGGAAAGCCTATCGGCAAGAAGGACCTCGGCCTTATCGCCATGAGCTACGGTTACATCTATGTAGCCCGCGTGGCTATGGGCACCGCCGCTCAGAGGCAGCAGGCGCTCAAAGCGTTCATTGAGGCCGAAGCGTACGACGGGCCAAGTTTGATACTCGCCTACTCGCACTGTATCGCCCACGGCATCAACATGGCCGAAGGCTACAACGCGCAGAAGGACGCGGTGGAATCGGGCCACTGGCCGCTTTACCGCTACAACCCAATGCTCGCGCTTGAAGGCAAAAACCCGTTGCAGATGGACAGTAAGGACCCGTCCATCTCAATTGCGGACTATGTATATAAGGAGAACAGGTACAAGATTCTCCAGCGCAGCAACCCAGACGCTTCGAAAAAATTCATCGAGCAGGCGCAGAAAGACGCGAACGCCAAGGTGAAAATGTTGAAGCACATGGCGACAATGGAGATGTAAGTACAGGAACCGGGTACGGGCGGCACCATGCCGCCCGTGCCTTATTGAATGGCGCATGGACGGAAAAACGTATTTTTATCAACAATAATCTTTCCCCGGAGGAGACGTGGTTATGAATATACGCACGAAAATTCTTTTACCGATGGTTGGGCTGGCGGTTATTTCCTCGCTGTCTATCGCCCTGATTGGCATTTTGAACATAAGGAATTTTTCTAAGGAAGCAGAAATCAAGGAGGTTACGGTTGCCAACGCAACAATATTAGGCTACAAGAGGGACCTGGAAGCCAACATTGAGCGCGGGACACTCATGGCCGCGAGGAATCCGGAGGTTATCGTTGGCCTTACCGAGTTTTTGGAAAACGGGGACCGCAAAAGGCTTGTTGACGCCGTCATGTATATCGCCCAATACAGCGACATCGATTTTTACACCATAATGGACATGAGCGGAAGGGTGGTAATCCGGTCGCACGCGCCCGATAGATTCGGCGACAACAACGCGGACATCCCGCACATAAAGGTTGCGCTGGGCGGCAGGCAGGCAATCGCGTATGAATCCACCGCCGCCAACCCCATAGCGCTGCGTTGCGGGATACCGATAATACACAACAACAGGCAGATTGGCGTGGCAAGCGCCGGTTTCGACCTCACCTCCGAGGCGTTTGTCGATAAGATGAAAGATATTACCGGATCGGAAATCACCGTCTTTTTAGGGAATACGCGTATCGCGACCACGTTTAGAAACGAGAGAGGCGAGCGCAACGTCGGCACGCCGGGGGATGAAAGGATAACCAGACAAGTTTTGGCCGGAAACCCGTTTGTCGGGCCGGCGACGGTGAACGGCATCCACTTTTATACGTACTACGCCCCCATCAACGATGCCGACGGCAAAGCGTTCGGCATAATTTTTAACGGGGTGGATATAACGGAAACGGAAAAACAGACAAACGGGATGATTATGTGGATGGTGATACTTGTGGCGATATTCTGCG
Organism: Chitinispirillales bacterium; assembly: GCA_031281225.1. Lineage (GTDB taxonomy): Bacteria > Fibrobacterota > Chitinivibrionia > Chitinivibrionales > Chitinispirillaceae > GUT77. The sequence goes on along the minus strand of JAITFQ010000067.1, from coordinate 32 downwards.
TTGTAGCCGTCGTGATAGCGATTTACACCGCC
>JAITFQ010000011.1 GCA_031281225.1 Chitinispirillales bacterium | reverse complement strand
GGCGGCGAGGGCGCAGGCGGCGCTTCCGGGCCGCTTTGTAATTTCGCCGTTGTGCGGGCGGGCGCCCCCGTGGCGCGCCGCGTCCCTCCCGTTTTGGGTACGCCGGGGAAGGATGTATGCGGCAATTTGATTGTCGCGCCGCCCGTCAAGGATATTCAACTGTGCGGCGGGATTGGTGTTGTGAGCGCACCTGATAAGCCTGACTTGCTTTTGGCTAAGTATACGGGTGTGTTTGAGATGGAGGAGGGCGGTGTTATAAATGTGCGGCCTTATCAGGAGATAGCCGGAGATATTGAAAAAGATGTTATGTTCGAAGGGGATGTTCAGGTTGCCGGTACAGTAAAGCCGGGGTTTACAGTTGACGTGTCGGGTTCGCTCGCGATTTTGGGCAGTGTTGAGGGCGCGGTGATTAAGTGCCGCGGCAATTTGGCGGTGCGAGCGGGCGTGCGCGGCGCGGGCGGCGAGCGGGCGACGGTAGAGTGCGGCGGGAGCGCGGAGATCGGCGATATTGAAAATGCCAAAATTTTTACCGACGGCTGTGTGATAGTAGAGGGGAATATAATCAATTCGGCCATTACCGCGGGCGGCACGGTTAAAGCGGTCGGTATTTTGGGCGGGAACGTCGCGGCCGCAGGGGGGATAACGGCAACATGGGCAGGCGGCAAGTGCGGCACGCGCACCGTACTTGATGTGGGGATAGCGCACCGCTATGCCAAGGAATTGGGTGACTTGAAGGGGAACATTGATACGCAAACCCTGCTTTCGGAGGGATACACGTCGGAACTTTACTGTTTTGTGCGCGATAGCATGGACAGGAACGGCATTATCCCAGAGACCATGATGGGAGATTTGGATACGTTCATTAAGAACTTGACGGAATCGGTAGCCGTTTGCTGCGGGTATGAGGAAGAAGCCAGCCGGATGGATGCTTTGCTGAAGGGCGCGGTTAATTGCAGTATTGTGGTAGATGTTGCATATCCCAACGTGCTGTTGAGTTTAGGGTTTTCGGAGCAGAATGTTAAGGAAGTGTTGAAAAATATATATCTGAAACCGCTGGGAGTTTAGCAAGATGTCAAAATGTCAGCGTTTATTCTGCCTTTTGGCAGCCGCCTTTTGCCTGCTGGCTGCCAACGCCGGCGAGTTTATCCATTACCGTTTGGCGGTGCAGTTCAAAAACGAGAAAAAATACGATCAGGCGATTGAGGAGTTCCGCAGGGTTTTGGCGGTTTACCCCGCCCATTACGATTCCTACATGCACCTCGCGCAGATACGCGCCGCGCAGGGCAATCATAAGCTCGTGATTTACAACTTGCAGAGGGCGCTCGTCTATAACCCCGGCTGGGGCAAGGCACAGCTCATGCTCGCCGAGGCTTTCGCCGCCGACGGGCAGTTTGACAGGGCAGTCCGCGAGTACCAAGTATATCAGGCAGGGAGCGACCCGGCTGTACGCGACAGTATACAGACAGTAATAAACGGGCTCATGGACAGGATGCGCGGCGTTCCCCCCGCAACCGCCGCTGCCGCGCAGGTTCAGCCCGCGGCTCCCGCGCAACCGCCGTCGGCGGCAAGGCCGGCCGCGCAGGTCAGGCTTGATCCGAGGGCGGAAGAGGCCATGAGGAGGGTAATTGCCTTGCACAATGAGGGCAGAGACGACGAGATGCTCGCCGCGGTGAGGGAAGTTTTGGCTATACAGGGCAACCATCCGGGCGCGTTTTATTACGCCGGCCTTGTCCGCCTGAAAAAAGGGCAGAGGGATATGGCGAAGATAAATTTCCGCAGGGCATTGCCGCACCCGACACTCGGCGGCGCGGCCAATTTTTATTTGGGGATGATACTGGGGGAGGAGGGCCAAAGGGCCGACGCCGTAAGGCACTTGCGGGCAAGCCTCGCTTCGAGTTCATCCGGCTTTGACAGAAACGAAGCGGCGCGTCTTTTGGAACTTTACGGCGGAAGGGTTCCCGCCGACGCACGGATGGCCGCAGCCGACGACACCGCGCCGCAAGTTGTGGCGGCAGAAAAATTTACCCCTGTTGAAATACGAATAGACACCATGCTCTCCATGATGACGGTAGACACCCTAACCGACGCCGGACAAAAACTGCTCGCGGGGATCCGCGCCTTCAAGGACAGGCGTTATGACGACGCGTTGCGCGAGTTCAGGCGGGTGCTGGCCGAGAATCCAAACGGCCCGATCGCGGCGCAGTGCATATACAATGCGGGAATATCTTACTACAGGCTGCGTCTCTATCAGGACGCCGAGAATCAGTTTAAGCAGTTTTTAGACCGTTTCCCAAATCATCGGTTCGCGCCTAGAGCGGCTTTTTTCAGGGCCTGTACATTTCAGGAAAGGGCGGACTACGCGGTTTCCGAAAGGTTGTTCCGCCAGTTTATACGGGACAACAGGAGTCATGAGTGGGTAGGCAGGGCCTACGAGCGCCTCGGGGACAGCTATGCCGACCTTGAGGATCACAGAAAGGCGATAGACGCTTACAATCAGGCGTTGCAGAGCAGGGGGATTACGCCGGCCGACAGAGTGATAATTAACTACAAGCTCGGAAATACCTGTTTGGCTTTGGGCGATAACACCCGCGCAATTAATTTTTTCAGGGCGGCGATTGACGCCGGCGAAAAGAACGATATTTTTGTGCGCGTGCCAGACAGTTATTACAAGATCGCCGACATCAGGTTCAGGCAGAGGGATTTTGCCGCTGCGCTTGATCTCTACAAGCGCGTAACGCGGAAATACCCGTCGTACCACGAAACCCCGTGGGGCCTTTTCCAGATAGCCGGCGCCCAACGTAATTTGAGGCAGTATCGGGAAGCGGTGGATACGTACAGGGACTTGATACAGCGGTTTCCCGACGATTACTGGGCGAAGCAGGCGCAGTGGAAATTAGAAGATACAATTTGGGAACACGAACACAGGGCCGTTAGACGGTAGGGGTGGCGGTTGAACAATTTACAGCGGGATATTAGAATAACAATCAGCGAACTCTGCGCCTCTTTCGAGCGCCAGTTCGCGCTCTACATAGAGCTCAGGGACTCTGTCCGCAGCAATTTCAGCAAGCTGATTTTGTCGCGCGGCGATCCCGGGGTGCTGATGGCGGGCGTCGACAAGAAAATGCAGCTTCTAGAAAAAATTGATCGGGAGCGCGCGGGTGCCGCTGGCAGTATTGAGCATTGGCAGGAATACCGCAAAAATTCGGCAAACGATGGCGAGTCCGCCGTCCTCAACGATATTTTGACGCGGACGGAGGCGGTCATAAAAGAGTTTTTGGCCGAAGAGGAGAAATTAAAACAATACGTGGAAAAAATTTACAAAAAATGACAGACGCGCCGCAGCACATCACAGCCGAAATGTTCGAGGCCCTCAAACAGGCGTTTGACAATTCACAGGTCATGTTTGAGCTTGGCGAACGTGCCTACCGCTCATTGCAGGAGGAGGTGAAAAACGTAAACCTCGAGCTTGAGCGCAAAAACATTGAGCTCCAAAAAAGCCTTGCCGAGCGCGAGGCGCTTGAGCGGGAGGTGCTGCAGGCCAAGACGATGGCCGCGCTCGGCGAGATGTCGGCGACCGTCGCCCACGAGATCAGAAACCCGCTGGGCGCGATGGGCGTGTGGGCTGGGCTTTTGGAGAGGGATCTAGAACCGGGCGACCCGAGGCGCAAGACGCTCGGAAAGATTACCGACGGGCTTGCAAAACTCAACAAGATTGTGTTAAACCTGCTTGTCTACACCCGCCCCATTTCCACAGAATTCAGAAGGGTGCGTTTAGACGCGTTACTCGACGAAATCGCCGATTTTACGGAGATAGAGATTGAGCGGCTCGGGCGCGACATAACCGTTGAAAAGAATTTTACGGCCGCGGAAAAGCCGTACGTTATTATGGCCGATCCCGAAAAAATGAATCAGGCGATAATAAACCTGTGCCTCAATGCGGTTCAGGCGATGGAGGATGGCGGGACGCTACGGGTGGAGCTTGGGGAAAAACGCGAGGACGGCGGTGAAAATGTTGATGATGCAAATGATGCCGGCGGCAATAATTATATTATGTTTTCTGTGTCCGACACCGGCTCCGGCATAGACCGCGAACATTTGAAAAAAATATTCGATCCGTTTTTCACGACAAAGGAGGACGGGACGGGCTTGGGCCTCGCCATTGTAAAAAAAATAATAGAATCCCATCACGGGAGAATAGATATAAAAAGCGAGGTTGGCATCGGAACAGAGGTCATTTGTTATTTGCCGTATTCAGAGGATAAATAAACTATGGAAAAACGAAACATTCTTATCGTAGACGACAAAGAGTTCGTAAGCGAGCCCATCGCCGAAACGCTGCGCCGTAGCGGCTATCAGGTGAAAACCGCGTCGAGCGGCCCCGAAGCCCTCAAATATTTCGGGGAGGAGCCGTTTGACCTCATAATATCGGACTACAAGATGCAGCCGATGAACGGCGTGGAGCTGCTCAAAAACGTAAAACAGCTCAACCCCGATGTGCCGTTTATCATCGTCACAGCTTACGGTGACATGGAAACTGCCGCCGAGGCGAAAAAGAACGGCGTCCTCGACTTTTTGGAAAAAGACGACAAGCTGATACAGCGGCTTGAGTTGAAAGTTGAAAGCGCGCTTAAGCACGGCTCCCTTATTGCCGAGAACAGAGTGCTCAAAAGCGGGCTAAGCGACAAATGGGACTACATCGGCAGCGCACCCAAGCTCATGGAGATACGCGAATTTGTGAAAACCGTGGCGCCGAGCGCCTCCACCGTGCTCATAACGGGTGAATCCGGCACGGGTAAGGAACTCATTGCGCGTTCGATACACAACAAAAGCCCGCGCAGGGCCAACCCGTTCGTTAAGATAAACTGTGCCGCGCTGCCCGAAGGGCTTATAGAATCGGAACTCTTCGGCCATGAAAAGGGCGCGTTTACAAACGCGATAAAGAGCAAAATAGGTAAATTTGAAGCTGCGAATGGCGGCACCCTGCTTTTAGACGAAATCGGCGAAATGCCTATGAACGCGCAGGCGAAACTGCTCCGCGCCATACAGGAAAAAGAGATACAGAAAGTGGGCGGCGAAGAACCTATGTATGTTGACGTGAGGATACTCGCCGCTTCAAACAGAGACCTGAAAGCGGAGATCAAAAATGGAAAATTCCGCGAAGACCTGTATTACCGCCTGAATGTTTTCAATGCCCACCTCCCGCCGCTGCGCGAGAGAAAAGAGGACATTTTGGAGTTGGTCGAACACTTCATAGACAAGATGAACAGTAAAAACGGTATTGCCGTAGAAGGGCTGTCGGAAGGATGTGAGGAACTGCTGACTTCCTACGATTGGCCCGGCAACATCAGGGAACTGGAAAATACGGTGGAGCGCGCGGTGGTGCTCACCAGATACGGCAACATAAAACGGGAAGCGTTTAGCTTCCTTAGCGACGATTCATCCGCCATCCGCCCCGCCGCGCCCGCCGGCGCCGTCGGGTTTGAGGCGGGTATGACAATCGCCGAAGCCGAAAAGCAGCTCATAACAAAAACCCTCGAATATTGCGCGCAAAACAAAACCAAGGCCGCAGATATGCTAGGGATTTCGGTGAGGACGATTAGGAATAAGTTGGAAGAGTACGCGTTAGGCGGGCAGGATAATGGCGGGGACGGTGCCAACCCGTAGGGGTGGACATTGTCCACCCCTACGAACCCTGAATGTCGCTGGTGCTGGGCAGCGAATCAATCCCGCCGCCTTTTATCCCTTTGTAAAGCGCAACTGAATTTGCCATCTCCGCGGCGTCAAACGGGTCGAAACCGCAGGCGATGCTGTGCAGGAATCCGCCGTTGAATGCGCTCCCGACGAGCACCGG
>JAITFQ010000156.1 GCA_031281225.1 Chitinispirillales bacterium | reverse complement strand
ACAGCCGATAAGCGAAAGCACTCTTCTAACGGGCGAATTAGAGTATACAAACGAGCCTTACGCTATCGCTAAAATCGCTGGGCTTAAGATGTGCGAGAGTTTTAATTTGCAGTACGGGACAAACTACATCGCTGTCATGCCCACGAACCTGTACGGCCCGCGCGATAATTTTCATTTGGAAAACAGCCATGTTATTCCCGGGATTATGCGCAAGATTTTTTTGGCGAAGTGTTTATTGGAGAAAGATTTCACGAGCATCCGCAAGGACTTTTCCACCCGCCCGGTAAACGGGGTTGACGGCAATGGTTCCGACAGCGGGTTGGCCTCTATTTTGGCAAATTACGGTATATATGATAACAGGGTTGAGCTTTGGGGAACGGGTAACGCCCGGCGTGAGTTTTTGTGGAGCGAGGATATGGCCGACGCCTGCGTCTACATACTGGAGCGCGTCGGCTTCAAGGAAATCGCCGCGACAGCGCATGGCGGGAACAGCGGCGAAATCCGCAACTGCCACATAAACATCGGCACGGGGAAAGAGATAACAATACGCGATCTTGCGCATACAGTATCACGAATCATCGGGTATCGGGGTGAACTAAGGTTTGATTCATCAAAGCCGGACGGAGCTATGCGCAAATTGACGGACATTGGCAAATTGCACAATTTAGGGTGGCGTCACAGCGTTGAAACCGACGACGGATTGGCGCGGCTATACCGTTGGTACACATATGAATAGTTGGCGTATAGCACTATTCGCACTATACGCCCTGACTAAACAAAGCACTAGTCCCTGTTATTCAATAATTAATCATCTGCGAGGTCGTCGAAGCCAAAGCCGTCGTCAGCCGGCATCGCGTCAAGTTCAGGTTCAGGTTCCGAGTCCATTACGGGATCGAATACCGGATCGGGCGTAGGCTCAAACTCTGGTGTGGGCGCTGACGTTACCGGTGCCGGTGACGTACCGCCTTTACTCGCTGATCCGCCGCAACCGACCATCAGAAAACAAGAAACGACCACTGCTGAGATTACTGCAAGCTTCTTAGACATAGCAAACTCCTTTTGGTTATTTGTTGCTACTATTTTAAGGTGAATTAAAATGTAAAGTACTAATATATATTCCGCGCAACATAAAAACCAAATTTTTTTTATATTATTTTAAACCGCGCCCGCGCCAAAATTTAGAACGGGCTAACGCGGCAGTATAAAATGTGTGAAATATTTAGTGAATCTTGAACCGCCATCATGTATATTTATATTCGAGTGTTATGTTATCGTACACTAATCATTAATAAACAGCGGCGTAGAATACCATGAGCACGAAAACAAAAAAAGGGCGCTTCGGGCGCTTCGGCGGGATGTTCGCGCCGGAAACGCTTATGCCGGCGCTGTGGGAGGCAGAGGAGGCCTACGAGCGATTCCGCGGCGACGCGCACTGGCAGACGGAGTATCAGCGGCTGCTTGAAACTTACAACGGCCGCCCCACTTCTCTATATGAAGCCGTCAACCTCGGCATGCGCCTTACGGGCGGGCGTGCGCGGATTTTTCTCAAACGCGAAGACCTCAACCACACCGGCGCGCACAAGATCACCAACGCGCTGGGGCAGGCGCTTTTAGCGCGCTTCATGGGCAAGGAGAGGCTCATCGCGGAGACCGGCGCCGGCCAGCACGGCGTGGCGACCGCGACCGCGGCCGCGCTCCTCGGAATGAGCTGCGACATATTCATGGGGACGGTCGACATGGAGCGGCAGAAGCCAAACGTCTTCCGCATGAACCTGCTCGGCGCCAACGTCGTGCCGGTGGACAGCGGCGGAAAAACGCTCAAAGACGCGGTCAACGAGGCGCTGCGGGACTGGACGAAAACTGTGAAAAACACGCACTACGCGTTTGGATCGGTGTTAGGGCCGCACCCATTCCCGTTTATCGTCCGGGATTTTCAATCAATAATAGGGAAAGAGTGCAGGGCGCAAATCAAGAAAGCCGCGGGGCGGCTGCCTGATGAAGTCGTCGCCTGCGTGGGCGGCGGATCAAACGCCATCGGGATTTTCAGCGCGTTCATCAAAGACAAAAACGTAAAACTGACAGGCGTCGAAGCCGGCGGCAAGGGGCTGCGCGGGAACAAACACGCCGTCAGGCTCACCCCGTCGCCATACGCGAAGCCGGGGGTGCTCCACGGATCGTACTCCTACGTCTTGCAGGATAAAAGCGGGCAGATCGCCGACACCCACTCCGTATCGGCCGGCCTCGATTACAGCGGCATAGGCCCGGAACACGCGCACCTGTTTGAGAGCGGGCGGGCAGCGTACACCTACGCAACCGACACGGAAGCCGTCGCGGCTTTCAAAATGCTGTGCGAAGCGGAGGGGATCATCCCGGCATTAGAATCCTCGCACGCCGTCGCGTACGTTATAAAACAGGCGCCAAAATTAGCCGATGGTTCAATCATCGTCGTAAACCTTTCCGGGCGCGGCGACAAAGATATAGATTCGGTAGCAAAATTTCTGGGAGAATCAATATAATGAATAGATACAAAAACGTATTTGACAACGTGAAAAAGCGCGGCGAGGCGGCGTTCATCCCCTTCGCCGTCGCCGGCGATCCCGGCCCCGACGCTTTCGTCGACGTCGTCGCCGCCTATGTAAAGGGGGGCGCGGACGTGCTCGAAATCGGCTACCCGTTCTCCGACCCGATCGCCGACGGCCCCGTCAACCAGCGGGCGGCGCAGCGGGCCATCAAGGCGGGGTTTGACCATTCGGCGTTTTTTTCGGCAATCAAAAAAATCCGCGCGTTCACCGACATCCCCATCGGCTTGCTGGCGTACGCGAACACTATCAGCCATTTAGGGAACGACGATTTTTGCAAAAAGGCGGCCAAAGCCGGGGTCGACAGCCTGCTCGTCGCCGACATGCCGCCGGAGGAATCGGGCGAACTCATGAAATCGATGCGTAAGCACGGCCTCGGCCGCGTGTTCATAGTGAGCGAGTTCACGCCCGACGAGCGGATGCGCGATATTTGCCGTAATGTCGATTCGTTCGTATACGTCGTCAGCCGTCCGGGGATAACCGGCATAGACACAACATTAAGCGCGTCTGTAAAGACGACTCTCGCGCGGTTGAAAAAAGTTACCGACAAACCCCTCGCCGTCGGCTTCGGCATATCAACGCCCGAACACGTAAGCGAGGTCGTCAAGGCCGGCGCGGACGGGGTGATAGTCGGAAGCGCGCTTGTCAACGAGATAGAGAAAGCGGCTGTGAGGGGCGTGGATCCGGCGGCGGTATTGAGGAAGAAAGCCCGCTCATTAAAAGCGGCAACATCCTTTGCTCAAATTCATTTTGGTTTATAAGATTATCATTTCCCTGTATCGTGGTGTAGTTTTCGTAAATTTTGCGTAATTTCGCCCTTAAAAACTTTTCGGCGTCGTCCTGTTTCAATGATTTGTCGGCCAAAGCCCACAATTCCACCAGCAAATTTCCAAGCTTTGTATACCTTGTGTTGCGATAATATCCTTCCGTCCATTCTATCAGGTCTCTTAATCCGATAAATGGATAAATTCCGAAAATGGCCGTTGTCAGGTAGGCAGAAACTTCCAGGTCTAGGTTTAGCCTCATCTCCGGCATTTCAATTTCGTCTATCCTGTGCTTTGCCTCGTGAATAGCGGTTTGAATAATGAGATTCCTTTCAATTTGCGAAAGTGAGCCGCCGCTTAAATCTTTATACGCCAATTCGTAGAGAATTCTATTCGCTTTTAGATGGTCAATATCCAAACCAAGCGAATTCCACAACTGTTGAGAACCGCGGTCACTAAACGGTATCCGCGGTGTTTTCTTTCTTAATTCGTTTTTATATTTTTTTGCTAGGTTGTAATGAAGGTCTTTTATTATAAAAACATCGCTACTTCCGGCCGGAGCATATCCTAATTTGGACTCCAAAAAATTCGGATATATTTGCCTTAATACAAAAATGCTTATGTTTTCACCCGGCCTCCATTCCTTCCCTTTGCAGATCACATACTCTATTTTAAAAATGTTAGCATAGGATCTTCTCAAGCCATAATCCAAATGAAAACCTTTCTTTCCCAAGTAATCATTCAGCTCATGTGTGTGGCTTGATCTAAAAATACCGCCGCGACGGTAGTGACGGGTGCCTTCCACCAACTCGAATAACGGGTTTGCCTGGTTTTGAGGAATGTTAAATAACTTAGCGAATATGGATTGAATTTCTTCTCCGTCCGTATCATTTACGTTAAAATTATTCACAATCATGGTTAAATACGGAGCGAGAAGATTTATCACGTAAAAATTCAGTTTTTTATTGTCCGGCAAATTTTGAAATTCTTTTAACGATTTGCTTATTTCATCGCACGCATTTTTTCTGATTTCATCTCTCGTTGGATTTTCTTGCAAATACTTAAACAACTCCCTGATTTGTTTCCTGCTCATACCGGACTTTTTTTCTAATTCTTTCAAATACTCTCTATCGTTGGTGATTATAATCCGTGTTCCAAGTGTCATATTTAAAGCCACATAGGGCATTTTCATTTCAGAAAAAACATCGCCCAGGCGTTTATCTCTAGAGCAGGAGCTGTTCGTTGTAAACACTACTAACGTCAAAATAATTGCCGATAATACAACTTTTATGTTTTTCATTACTGAAACAGACCGCAACCTACCCATGCCGCAACCTCATCGGTTTGAATTGTAAATAAAACACTATCAACAATCCCCGCCTATCCCTCCGGGGATTTCCTTGAAGCTGAATTCGTCCTGGTCGTACTCTTCGTCTTCTATTATAGTTAGCTTGCAGCGGTGCTCCCTTTCGAGCATTGATTTTATTGTACAGTCGTTGTCCCGCAGGTATTCGGCTACGGCGGAATGTACCATTACGGTTACGGTCGACGGTTTTTTGTGGGTGCGGCGCAGGTCACGGTCTATTCTCGCGGTTACGGTTTCGGGGGAGAATATCCAGCCTAAACCGCCGCAGGATATACAAACATCGGTGAAGAATTCCTGCAATTCAGGGCGGACGCGCTTTCTTGTAATCTCCATCAGGCAAAATTTTGACAGCATCGTGCAGTCGGTTGCCGATGGGTCGGCGTTGAGCATCTTACGCATGGCGTTTTCGACCTTGCGGCGATTTTCTATGCTCTTCATATCAATAAAGTCAACCACGATAAGGCCGCCGATGTCGCGCAGCCTCAGTTGGCGGCAGATCTCCACGGCAGCGTCCATGTTTGTCTTGTAGATTGTTTCTTCAAGGCTGCTCTTGTTTTTGCCTACGTTTCTGCCGGTATTGACGTCTACGGCAACAAGCGCTTCCGTCCTGTCGATAAGTATGTACCCGCCGCTTTTCAGCCAAACTTTACGCTTCAACAATCTATCTAGGTCTTTTTCGATATTAAACTTATCAAACAGGGGCACCTTGTCCCTGTAATGAAACACCCGCTTCACTAGATCGGGTGATAACATTTTTACGTAATCAAGTATATCCCTGTAATCTTCCTCCTGATCGGCGTAAACTTCAGTCACGTCTTCCGAAAACAGATCACGTATAACGCTTGTGGTGATGCCAAGTTCTCTGTGCACCAGTTTGATTCCGGTACCGGTCAGCGCTTCTTTTTGCGTTTTACGCCAGGCATCGAGGAGCATGTGGATTTCGTTCACAAATTCAGTTTCGGAGACTTTTAATCCAATCGTCCTGACGATGAAGCCTACGCCTCTCGGTTTTATTTGTGATATTAATTTTTTCAGCCTTGACCGGCCGGCGGAGTCGCTGCTTTTTTTGGATACGCCGATGAAGTCCGTATCGGGGACCAGCACTAAAAAATGGCCGGCGAGACTTATTTGCGTGGTGACTTTCGCACCTTTCGTGCCTATAGGTTCCTTGACTACCTGTACCAAAACTTCTTGGCCTTTTTCCAATACTCTTTCTATCGGAATTTTCGGCACTTTTATCCGTTTTGAGCCGCCACGGCGCGAAGCGAAGCGTTCCATGATTTCGTCTTCTTCGAGGAGGAGCGACGGATCAACATCGGCGGCGTGGAGGAACGCGCATTTTCCAAGGCCGATGTCTATAAACGCGGCCTGTATTCCGGGGAGTATAGACATCACCTTGCCTCTGTAAATGTTCCCTACAAGGCGGTACGAATCCGGACGTTCGACTACCAATTCGGCGACTTTGTCGTTTTCGAGAAGCGCGGCGCGCTTTTCTGTAGGCGTCGCGTTAAACAGTATTTTTTTGGTCATTGCGTTAATACCCCAATCATGTTTTTATCTACGCGGAAGCGGGCGAACACTGTCCGCTAAAATGTCACTTCCGCCACTATTTCAAATCTTTGGTTCATTATGCGCCGGCCATCCAAATTTCTATGGCTTCCCAAGTATCTCACTCTAGCGCTTATATTATCTGTAAATCTGTAATCCACAAACGGAGAGTAGTTGAGGTCGGTATGTACTTCCTCCTCCTCCGACGCGTCGCCGATTTTGTCTGTAACAGTCAGCGTTTTTTCGTGGTTTACCGTCATGCCTATGTTCGTCTTGCCCTGTATCGGCAGTACCCAGTTTCCGATTTTTATCTCCTGCAGCCTGCCAGCGCCCGTCAATTCGTAGGCAGCCGTTAGCGCGTGGGTGTTTCTTGTGGTTCTTTGGGTTGAGAGCAATTCGCCGGCTTCAACAGCCGCAACCCCCACTTTGCTCCCGCTTGTCGTACGTGAGTTGTTGCGTCCGTAGCGGTAGTTGGCTGAGAGCGAGGGCCATCTTTGGAAACGGCCATCCAAACTTACTAACGGCTGAAATTCAAGCGCAACGGTAGTATCGGTACGGTCTACGGTCTCTTTGCGGCTGTGCTTGTAGCTTGCGGAGGAGGTCATGGCAAGCCTCGTCATGTGTCTTTTTATGAATGAGAGCCTTGTCAGGAGCTCCGTGTTCGCGCTCGCCCTAACCTCCGGGAACACTACAGCGGTGTCGACAAACGCGGTGTCGGGCTGGGCGTAAAACTCTCTGCCCCAGCCAAACGATACGTTTGAGAAGTTTATTCTAAATGGGTCGGGCGTGTTAAATGACGTAGAGAACCGCGCCGTCCACGAACCCATCGACTGGTCGAACCTATACAAATCGTGCTCAACGCCGGTGCGCGGGCGGTGGTGCATCCATCCGAGCCCGGTGTGACCCAAATTTCCGAACATGTAGTCGTTTAGCCCGCGGTGCATACCTAACTGATATTTGAAAAAATCGTAGTTGCTCATACCCAATGTATCGGCTAAATATGTTGAACTCAAAAAGCTGTTTTTCAGGTCAGTCATCACGTCGTATTCAAAATTTATCTGCCGCATGTTTATCTTGGACACGCCGTCGCTTAGGCGGTCAAAAATCCCTTTCTCGGGGGTCCGCCTTCCGCCGCCGGTTGTATCATCATCGGCCGCCGGCTTCCATGCGGACACGCTGTTCGCCAGTCCCTTGAAAAAATTGTTCAGGAGCAGCGGGTTGCGAAACCTTATGGCGGTCGCTACCCCGGTATTCAGGTAGAGCGCGCTGTCGTTGTCCCTGCGCGCCGTCTGGCCCGTGTAGTTCGCGGCGTATTCAACGCTGTGGGTCATCCAGCTTACAAACTGCGGCGTGAACCTCGCCGACGCGGTTTGGGTACGGCCCCTTTCGCCGTAGAGGAGCCAATATTGATCCCACTTCTCCCCTTCGTCCTGATTAAAACCGAAGATTTTGGGGAGCGTGCTGTCTATGACGGCATCCCAATCGTTTTTCGTCATCACGTCCGACAAGTCCCTGTCGAGCCGTGTGGTGTAGCCGAAACTCAGAAGCGGGCTTATCGGCGTGTATTCTATCCGCATTCCGTGGCGCATGTCGAACGTACGCGTTGTGAAATTGTGCACGTTAAGCCGCGCGTCGTCGCGCTTTTCGATTCTTTGCTGTACTTCGGCAAGATCAAAACTGATTGTCGTGGGCAACAGGCTGAACGTGTACCTGTAGTATTGCGGCACCCACTCGGCCCCGCGCAGCGACAGGCTTGTCCATGACGGCGGGCTGCGCGGGCTGAGATCGTAGCGGAGGTTTCCGGCGTAGGTTACGGTTGTGTCCGTCCTTACGTAGTCGTAGTCGGGATTGTCCGGGTTATCCTCGTGCGGGCCTCTGCCCGTTACGCTCGCCGTCATATTGTAGCTCACATCGGTTCTTATTCTGTCGAGCGTAAAACCGACAAGCGGGTTTTGCGATTGACTTGTTTTTTCAAACGACGTATAGGCATTTCTCGACGTTGTGAATGTTTCAAACCGTTGCGCCCTTGTGGTCTCGCCGGTCGGCTCTCTCCCTAAAAACATGTTAAGCGCGTCGCCGGCCATGTCCGTAAGCCCGTCGGGCCTCCCGTCGTCATTCATCAGGAAGATGTCGCTTTGCGGTTTTACGGTCGGCCTTGACAGCGAGCCGGCTACCGACCCGCCTATGGGTATCGACACACCCCAGCGTTCCGGCAGGAACTTGTCAGCCTTTATCCTTCCGCTCAGGTTCGCGAAAAGTTCGCTTCTGCTGTCCTTTATCGGCTGGTCGGTCATTGTTCTGAAATCGCCGTGCGTGTATCCGGCGCCTAGGGCCAGCGACATGAAATCCGACCATTGCGTCGCAACGTTCAGGCGCGCGGCAATCCCTGTCATTGTACGCGCACCGGTGACCATGAGTTCGTTGACCCAGATCTCTCCCTCAGCCGGCCCTCCGGGCCCGCGCGTGACGCCTATCGCCATATAGGTGATGGTGTTGAAATTCGGGCGTTTGGCCGACGACGAGAAAACGCGCAAATTCCCGCTGGACGCGTTTATCGGTGTGCCATCTACATCAAAGGCGAGCTTCAAATCCGATAGGTCTTGCAGGCTAAAATCGAAACGGTTCCACTCCTTCCCCCTGCTTAAAGGCGCGCTGAACTCGTAGTAGGTGGAGTCGTCGCTGCCGAACCGGTAGACAAATATCAGCCCGTCGCCATAGTTGTCAACCGGGAACGCCATTACGGAGATGGAGTCATATCCGGAGATATTTTGCGGGTAGTGGTTCATGTTTTTGCGCACGAGGGCGGTCTCACCGTCGTCCATGTTGAAGAAGCGCAGGCGCAGAGAGCGCTCTTCCGGCGTTTGCTCGCCCGCTTTGGGCCTCACGATAAAGCCATGCACCGCGTTGTAGTAATCAATATCCTCGTAGTTGCTAATACTTGTAGGCTCAATCTTGTTTTCCTGTCCGGGCATGGGTTCCCAGTGGTTGCCGACGAGTTCGAGGCCGGCTATCAGGAGCTCGTTCTCGGTCGTTAAAAAATCTTCGTCGAAATCATACCATACAAGGCGCATGCCCCGCACCCTCGACCAGTCGTGCCCGCCGTTCGCGCTGTCCTTCTGTATCGATATGCCGTCCAAAATATCTTTAAGTGGTATGCGGTAAAACCTCCACCCGTTATTATCCATGACACGCGCGGCCGGGTCTATGTACGGTGACTCGTCCATATCGAGGTCTATTACGTACGAGAAAAAGGTCTCGTTGATATTGATCCGCGGAATCCCGTCCCCGTCTATGTTTTCGCTGTCGTACTGATTGTTGCCCCATGTCCCGTTGGCGAACCTAAAATTTTGTAAATTATCCCTGTCGTATCTCTGAAACATGTCGCCGCTAGGGTTATGAACCCCTCTTGGAAACACCAAAAGTTCCGTATTCTGCCCCCTTGATAGTGTATCCCACCCCGTCCGGCCCGCATTAGGTATCATATAGAACTTGTCCTCCACGTTCCGCCCGTTGAGCCCCCTGTCAAACTGTGACAGCAATTCCGGCCTGTTTTGATACGTCGGGTCTTCGAGATCGAATACGCCGTTTGGCGGCCCGCCGTCACGCACCTGGTCATGGCTGAACGTCCCTATCTGTATCATCAGCCGGCCTCTTCTCCCCGCCCCCATCACCCCCGACGGGCCTCTCGGGTTAACCACCATCTCTAGATATTGGTGGTTTTCCATGTTGAGCCCATTGCGCCCAAACGATGTCGTTATGGCGGCGTACGCCTTGCCGAACCGTTCCCTGACATCAGACGGATGCTCTCTTGATCCCGGCGTCGCGTGCATGCGCAACACATCCACTTGATCGTTTGTCGTGTTGTGGCGCGGATTGTTGGGGTCGCGCTGCCATACATAGAACCTGTTTATCCTGTGGCGGTCATCGTGCGAGTTCGGCGTAAACCAGTAAAAATCCCACACCGGTATCCGTCCGCTTTCGAGCATGGCGGGGCCTATCCCCGATGTCCCGCCCGTGTACGGGAACGGGTAGTGCGACGGATGCCAGGTTGTGTGGCGCAGGCTGAGCGAGTAAGCGTCTTTCGTCCGCTCAAAATCGTCTAAATACGCCGATCTGTCCCTGAACGTATTTGTGTTCATGCGGCTTCTAACGATCTCAAAGTCAACCTTCGCGGCCGATTCATCTTCGGCGTCGATAAATGGCAGCAGCCCGACCGCCTTGGTCATCCACTCCGGCTGGAAATCAAGGCTTGTATTGAAGCTCAGGTGCAGTTTGCTGAACGGTTCGTTCCCGAGCTGCGGGACATCTTCGGCGGAGGTGACGGCATTTTGATACAGGACGCTTCCCGCCATGAAGGAATTTTCGCTTATGAACGGCAGTTTAAGTTCGCCGCGCAGCCCGGCGAAAACTCTTCTCTCAAGCACAAAGTCGGATTCCCGCTGGTAGGTGATGGTGATTGATTCCGCCGCCCGCGCCCTTGTCGAGAGGAGGTCTATTATCCCCATCATGTAGTCGATTTCGTAGTCTTCGCCCTCAACGAGCAGCGTACCGGAATTTGTTCTGACGGTTACCGTCCCCGGCAGTATGTTCCAGCCTAAATTATCGTACGATGTTCTGCGCGTCGACCCGCTTGTCATGATGCCGAACGTGGCGACGTAATCCCGCGACATCGTGGTGGTCCTCATCCCCATTCTGTATATCGATGCATCGGCCATATCCCCGAGCGCCGGGTTCGCGAACGGTTCGTTGCCGTCACGCCCGGGACCCCAGGGCGGTATGATGAGTTCCTGCTGGGCCAAATTAAAAATTTCCACGTTTTCGAGCCTTGCCCTGCCCTGATCGTCGGTCAGCCCCATCGCGCGGGAGATGAGCGTCGAGCCGCTTGTGTGCCTTATTGTGTCGCCTATCGCGGGGTGCAGGTAGAACAGGTCGAGCCGCCCGTCGTCTATCCCCGACAGATGATAAACGTTACGCCACATCAGTCCGAAGTTCTGGCTGTTCGCGCTTGTAAGTTCCTCCATATTGCGCGGTTTGAGCATCCACAGTTCCTGCCTGCTGTCGTTGGGCGCGTTCATCGGCACCATCGTACCGCGGCGCAGGCCCGCGCTCGTGGTAGTCATGGCGATGGCGATGATATCATCGTCCCGGATATTACGCTCAAAGCGCACCCACCCCCTGTCGGCGTCTATAGTATAGTCCTGATTTTCGGTGAGCATTATGAAGCAGGCTTCGTTGCCGTCGATGTCGGCCTTGTAGCGCCTTTCAGTGCTTTGCGCGGTTTCGTTGCAGTTGCTTATCGACACAAACGCCTGAAAACCCGTAACCTGCGGCGGTCTCGTAGCGTTACGGTCGGGCTGTGCTATGTTGTTAAACCGGTTATAAAAATCTTTGTAAAGGGTATCCAAAAAGAAATACCTGTTTCTCAAAAACTCCGTTTCCCGCAGCGCGGACATGGCGTTGGGGTCATTTCTGCCGCCGAGTTCCTTTGTGATCGCCTCCCCCTGCGCATGGCTCGCCACCGCTGTGAGCATGAGCGGCCCGAGTTTAGCCCGCATCTTGATCCCAAACAGCCCGTCGTGCTTCTCCGAATATCCGGAAAGGTTCGTACCCGGCATGTCGAAGCCGGTGTACCCTACTACAATCTCCTGAATTATCTCGTCTTCAAGTTCGCCGGGCGTAGATTCCCTGTACTCCACCTTAAAATTTTTGAGCGGGTCGTCCCCCAGGTCAAACCCGTCCTGTTTCGTATGGCTGATGTTTACGCTTATGAGTCTCCCAACGCTCCCCCGTATCGCGAACGTATAATCCGGATCGAAGTCGACGGGTATATGGTCGGTTATCACGTCATTACCCGTTCTTGTCCGCGTGTAGTCATACGCCAAGGTGAGTTGCAAGCGACCTTCAATCCTGAGACGTGGCGGCTCGTTGCCCAAAAGTCTCTGCGCCCAGGGGGGGTAGTGTACCGAGAGTTCCCATTCCAGCGTCGGCGTCGGCGGGATCCTCAGTTCCTGTTTTCTTTCCTCCGTTAGTTGTTCGTGCCACATCTCATAGAACGAGCGCGCCTTTTTATCCGAGATGTAATCCCTGAGTTCGCCGTAGTGATACGTCCAAATAGAGTGCCCGAGCGAGTCGATGCGCTGGAACGTGAGCTGCCGCTTTTCGAAGTCTATGATTGCGGTATCAATCATAAAACTGCTACTGTTTTTCAATATCGCCGGATTCTCTTCGTTGAGCGGGCTTCTGAAACTCGACTGGAACGGGTGCTCAAACCCTTCGATTTGCGGCGGTTCGTAGACGAGCCCCTGCGAGAAGAGGAGCGTCGCGGCCGCGGTGACAGCTATAATCACTAAAAAAAACTTTTTCAACTAGCGCCCGCTCCCCTTCTGCCTCGCCGGCTGCCCGTTTCTCTGCGGCACCGCGTCTCTGCAACATCTGAACCCGACCGGATTATGCCTGTTTTGAGAAAAATAGCTGTCCCGCGAATCCGTGCAGCGACTATGCGACCCGCTCGCCCAAAACCCGCCCATCACGTAGTTGAAGGACCGGTCATGCCGCGAATGCGTGCCTGTCCACTCCGCCAAATTGCCCGACATGTCGAACACCTCAAAATAGCTCCTGCACTCCGGATTGCTGCCCGACCGGCGCGCCGTCGTGTCGCTTGTCACGCATGTGTTCTGCTCGTAGCTGTTCCCGTAGGGGTACTGCAATCCCGCGGGCCCCGCGCAGGCCGCTGTCCACTCATCGGATGTGCAGAGGCGCTTGCGTACGGAAAAACATGAATCCATCGCCTGAAACAGCGATACAAAAGACTGCGGCATGCCCCCTTTGCGGTTCGGCCACAGATAGTTGTCTATGCAAAACTCCCGACCGCCCGCGTTCACATACTCCATCCCATGCGGACATTGCTGCGTTCTGTCGGTAAGGTCAAACTCGTAGCGCCTCACACGCGTATCCATCCGCCTGCCGCATCTGTCTTCCGCCCGAAAATAAAGGTTCGCAGCGCTTGAAATGCTTATCGGCGTCCCGTCGTAAACATTCCACCCACCGTCCGGATTGAGGGACCACTCGATTTCGCTCCCCTCCTTGTTTGCGGTAAGCCTGACCGCTATCGGCTGTCTGTGCAGCCCGCCCGACGGATCGGCTTGTACCCACAGCGCAATGGTATCTCGGGCACACGGGTCCGCAACGCGTGAAAGCGAATCGGCGATCCGCGCGGAATCGGCCACGGCAAGGGAATCTGCGGTAGCCCGGGCGCGGGCGAGAGAGTCGGCAACGGCCTGAGCGCCGGCAAGAGAATCGGCGACAGCTTCGGCACGGGCGATAGAATCGGCGACAGCCTGAGCTTTGGCGAGGGAATCGGCAGCCGCCTGAACAAGGGCGATAGAATCGGCAACAGCCTGAATTCTTGCGAGAGAGTCGGTAATAGCTCTAACCCGGGTGAGGGAATCGGCGACAATCCGGGCTCTAACGTGAGAATCGGCGGCGGCTCTAGCGAGGGTGATGGAATCCGCGGCGGCCTGAGCTTTGGCAAGAGAATCGGCGGCAGCTTCGGCACGGGCGATAGAGTCGGCAATAGCCTCGGCGCGGGCGAGGGAATCAAGGTCGGCGGTATCAACCAAACCAAGCGAATCTGATATTGACAGCGTGTCTGACCCCGGATCAACTACGGCGGCCCCCGTACTCTGCCCCGTGCCCCATTTTCCGAATATGCCGAGGTCGAATATTTTGTCGCCGATGAATGATAACAGGAACAGCAAAAACAGTATTAGCAGTATCAGCAGCACGACCGACCGATCCGATCGTTTTTTGCCGCCGTCCGCGGGCTTACCGTTATTTGCGGAGCTATTGACGCTGCCCGCTGATTTTTTATTTTTCGACAAATTATTTTTTTTCATTGATTAACGAATACCCTCAAAAAATCTACCGTTTCCCTTACATCGTGCACCCTGAAAATTCTCGCCCCCCCCGAATACGCAACCGCCGTTGCGGCTAACGTTCCGCTCAACCTCTCCTCTACCGGCCTGCCCGTAATCGCGCCGATAAACGACTTACGCGACAGCCCGGCGAGTACCGGATAACCGAGCTTCACTATTCCGCCAATCCCCCGTAAAAGCGCGATGTTGTGTTCAACCGTTTTGGCGAACCCAAAACCCGGATCAATCACAATTTTCCCGCCATCCACCCCCGCCCGCCTGAACATGGCGACAGACGCCATAAGCTCCCGCCCCACCTCGTTAACCGCATCCCCGTACCGCGGGCCGTCCTGCATCGTCTGCGGCGTACCGCGGCTGTGCATCAGCACAACCGTACATCCCGCACACGCGGCAACCTCCGGCATTGCGGGGTCAATACGCCCCGCGCTAATGTCGTTTATCCACGAAGCGCCCGCGTCCAACGCCGACCGCGCTACGGCGCCCCACACAGTATCAATGCTTATCGGCACGCCGACGCCGCGTTTCACCAGTTCGTCAATAACGGGTATGACCCGCGCGGCCTCCTCCTCCGGCGGCAACAATTCCGCCCCCGGCCGCGACGACGATCCGCCTATGTCAATAATATCTGCCCCTTCGCCAACCAGCCGCAACGCGTGTTTCACCGCCATATCAACCGTGGCGTAGCGCCCGCCGTCGTAAAAAGAATCGGGCGTCACATTGACTATGCCCATTATCAAATGATCTGACATTTTTTCATCGTATCCGGCGGCCGATATTGACCGCGTTTTATTAATTGCGTGTTTCAGATACGTGCTCCCCGCGCAAACACGGGCGAACGCTGTTCGCCCCTACGCGGTGATTTCGACCTGAGACGGCGAGGCTATCACCCGCGTTTTTTTCGCGCCGCCCGACAGCACCGCGCCGTCAATCACTTTTAGTATCTCTTCCCTGTCGAGCATTTCGTGTTCGAGAAGCGCAACCGCCAGCCTTTCCAGTTGCTCCCGGTTTTCGGTCAAAATCTCCCTTGCCCGCGCCGCCTGCTCGTCTACTATGGCCCTCACGCGCCGATCTATCGACTCTGCCGTCGATTCGGAATAATCACGGTGGCGGTTCATCTCCCTGCCCAAAAATATCGAATCGTCCTTCTCACCGTAGGACACCGGCCCCAATTCATCCGTCATCCCGTAGTCACAAACCATCTTCCTCACCATCGCCGTAGAGCGCTTGATGTCGTTTGACGCCCCGGTCGTCTGGTGGCCGAAAACAATCTCCTCCGCGACCCGCCCGCCCAAAAATATACATATCTGATCTAATATAAACTGTTTCGTCTGCATGTACTTATCCTCGTTAGGCAGCGAAAACGTCACCCCCAGCGCTCGCCCGCGCGGGATAATCGTCACTTTGTGCAACGGGTCGGCCTCCTTGCAATGCAAGTTGCAAATCGCGTGACCTGCCTCGTGATACGCCGTCACCTGCTTCTGCTTCTCCGACAGCGCCATGCTCTTGCGCTCGGTGCCCATCAGCACCTTGTCCTTAGCCTCCTCAAAATCGAGCATTGTCACGTGTTCCTGATTAAACCGCGCCGCCATCAGCGCTGCCTCGTTCACCAAATTCGCTAGATCCGCCCCCACAAACCCCGGCGTACCTCTGGCGATCGTCTTCAAATCCACGTCCGGCCCCATCGGAATCGCTTTCGCATGTACTTGCAGTATCCCCTCGCGCCCCTTGACGTCCGGCGCGTCGACCACCACCTGCCTGTCGAACCGCCCGGGCCGCAACAGTGCCGGATCAAGCACGTCGGGCCGGTTTGTCGCCGCTATCAATATTATCCCCGAGTTCGGCTCAAAGCCATCCATCTCAACGAGCATTTGGTTGAGCGTCTGTTCCCGCTCGTCGTGCCCGCCGCCGAGCCCCGCGCCGCGCTGGCGGCCTACCGCGTCTATTTCGTCAATAAACACGATGCACGACGGGTGTTTTTTCGCCGTTTCGAAAAGGTCACGCACCCGCGACGCGCCCACGCCCACGAACATTTCCACAAAATCCGCCCCGCTCATCGACAGAAACGGTACCCCCGCCTCCCCCGCGACACACCGCGCGAGCAGGGTCTTCCCCGTTCCCGGCGGCCCGAGGAGCAACACGCCCTTGGGTATCTTCCCACCCAATTTTTTATATTTTTTCGGGTCTTTCAGAAAATCGACAATCTCGGTCAGCTCTGCCTTGGCCTCCTCCACCCCCGCCGCGTCGGCGAACGTCACCTGCGGGCGGTCGATATTGTGCAGCTTCGCCCTGCTCTTCCCAAACGAAAACATCCCGCGCTGGGCCGAGTGCATATTTCTTATAAACAGAAAGTAGAACAGTAGCGATATTGCGACGATTATCGCGATTTGGGCCATCACCCCGCCCCATATTTTTTCCTGTTCGAACGAGTAGGCGAACCCAGCCTCATCCCACGCCGTGAGCATTTCCGAATCGAGGAACGGCAAATTCACCGTGAACGCCCCGTTAACCGCCGCGGCTGCCGCCGCCCCACCGTTGCGGGGGTTAGCCGCCGCCGCAAGCGCCGCCGCGTTGTCGACCTGCCCACGCATCACCGCACGCCCGTCGTTTTTCTGCATGACCCGCGCTTCCCTGATCCCCGCGCTTTCATCATCAAGCAGCGTCAGAAATTGCGAGTAGGTGAGCTTCACCTCGCGGTTCGCCCCGCCCCCCTCCATGGAGCGCAAAGCAAAGAAAACTGCCGCGATTATCAGCAGCCAAACGAGCACGGGCTTACCGCCGGACGCCGGGGCATGGGCGGGCTTCTTACCTCTGTCCCCCCCGTCCTTATCCTTGCCGTCGCCCGGGCGATTTGGGGCCGGGTTGGGGTTATTCGGGCTATTATCGTTTTTTTCGTCAACTGCCAAAGCGTTGCCTCCAATTATACGGAATATCGTTATAATATACATTATGGCTTCGGGAAAATGATGCGAAAATGTATTATCTCGGGAGCTATGTTTTTTACAAGACCCCGATCCTGTATTGAAAACTTGAACGAACCGCTTCCAGTAATATATTTTTGGTGTTATGACCGAACTGAACCTCGACCGTATCGCCTCACGCCTTGAAGGGCTTGAGGAAACCATTATCCACCGGCTGATCGACCGGGCGCAGTGGAGCGTTAATGACGCCGCCTATACGCCGGGGCAGAGCGGGTTTGCCGGCGGGGAGCCGCGGTCGCTTTTTGAGCTGCGGCTATACTGTCACGAAAAAATGGACGCGACGTTCGGGCGTTTCTGCGTGCCGGAGGAAAGACCGTTTAACACAAACCTGCCGGCGCCGCAACGCGCCGTAAACCTGCCCGACACCGGGCTTCGCATAAGGAAACTTGACAGCGTCAACCTTACACAACCGGTTTTGGACACTTACCGCCTGCTCTTGCCCCTAATTTGCCCGGCGGGAGACGACGGGCAGTACGGGTCAAGCGCGGAGCACGATGTATACGCGGTGCAGGCAATCGCGCGGCGGATCCATTACGGGGCGCTCTATGTCGCCGAGAGTAAATACCGCGCGGACGCGGACGGTTACAGCCGGTTGATAAGGGAAAACAACCGTGACGCGCTAATGGAAAAATTAACGCGCAAAGGCGTGGAGGATAAAATTATCGTCCGCGTGAAAGAGAAGGTAAAAAACATTCAGGGCAAAATTAACAAATCGGTCAGAAACGCGGTCAACCCCGAAGTGATTATAACGTATTACAGAAATTTCATCATCCCCGTCACGAAACAGGGGCAGATACTTTATCTGATGAACCGTGAACCGGAACAGGGCAATGATTGATACGGCACAATATAATCCCAAGACGGTAGCCATCTACAGCGTGGGGCTGCTCGGCGGCTCTATCGGCGCGGGGCTTAAAAAATCCGGGTATGACGGTAAGATAATCGGGCTGTCGTCGGAAAACGGTTTGAAAACCGCGACGGAACTGGGGCTGATTGACGATGGGTATCCGTATTCCGAACTGTCAAAAATCGTTCAACAGACCGATTTGCTGATTTTGTGTTCGCCGATACTTACAATCGTCAAAACTATCGAGGCGCTGGGGGCGATGGACTTACCGCCCGGCCTTGTCATAACGGATATCGGCAGCACGAAAAAAGTTATCATCGACGCCGCCCAAAAACATCTGCCGCCCCGCGTCCGTTTCATAGGGGGGCATCCCATGGCCGGCTCTGAGAAAAGCGGGCCGGCGGCAAGCGACCCGCGCCTGTTTCAAAACGCGGTGTACGCGCTAACCCCCGCGAGGGACGGCGACGCGCAAATCACAGACGCGCTTGCCGGATTTTTGCAAAAATTTTTGGGCTGCCGCACAATCCTGCTTGATCCGGCAAAGCACGACACCGTCGTCGCGGCGGTCAGCCACCTCCCGCACATCCTCGCGAGCGCGCTTGTATTGTGCGCGTACGAGCAGGAGAAAAATATCGCGGGGACGCTGGCGTTTGCCGCAAGCGGGTTTCGGGATACGACGAGAATCGCTTCGGCGCGGTACGATATATGGCACGATATTTTTTCGACAAATAAGGACGCGATTATCCCCCTTATTGATTCGTATATACGTATCCTTAACGATATGAAAAAATCTTTGGCGGACGACGCGCTAAAAGATGATTTTGAAAACGCGCGGCAAATTAGAAATTTTATTTTTTCCAATAAAAACGGCGGCTTGCCGACCGCGCTTGATAATACTGTTATACAGACAAAGGAAACAGGCAAATGATAAATTTACGCCCAGCAAAAACCGTACAGGGAAAAATAAAACTCCCCGTCTCCCCCGATTTGCTCTTCATGGCCGCGCTCGGCGCGTGCGCTGCGGCGCGGAAGATTAATATCGACGGCGTGGACGAAAGCGACGTTCTCGACGACATAATCCGCGCCATACAGGGACACGCGTCTGTTGAGCTGAACGGGGCGGCGCTGCAAATAACCCCGCGGGCAGCGGAGAGCGGCGATCCCGCGCTTTTGCTGGCACTTCCCGAATCGCTCCTCCCCTACCGCGCAATCTACCTGTTTATGGGGCTTGGGATGGGCAAAACGGTAACGGCACGCTCCATGCCGCAAAAGCAGGCGCTGGATTTTATCGCGCAGGGCAAGCGGATCGGCATTACGGTAGAAACGGTTGACGTCGATCAAACCATCGGATTACGGGCGGCGCGTTTTGACAGCGGCATAGCGGAAAGCGCTTACGTAAGCGAAGAGGACTGCGCCGTGCTGTTATCCTACCTCTTCGGCTGCGGCGAAAAACTCACGTTTTCCATCGCCGACTTCCATTTGTCAACCCCGCTGCGCCAGTTAGCCCACGCTTTCGGATTTACAGTCAGCGCAAAATCGAATACCGAAACAAACGATCCGTTGGCGAAACGGATGAAATTTTTACGGAGCAGGCAGCGCGAAACATCCGCACAAAATTTTGTTTATACCGTCGACGCGGATTTCAGCAAACGCGGCGATACCGACGCCGCGCTAAACATTTCCGTCCCCGGCGACGAGCTCCTCGCCGCCGCGCTCGTCACATTAAAATGCCTCATCCCCAAAGGCGATCTGGAAATATCCAACGCCCCGACGGAATCGTGGGCGTCTCAAACGGTTTCCTTTATCAAAAAGATGGGCGCGAAAATCAATGTTCAAGACGGCGGCAAAACCGCGTTCGGCTCACGCGGGACCCTCACCGTTCAAAAGGCGGAACTCGCCGGCCGCAAGGTCCGCTGCGCGCCGCTCTATCAATATTTGGGGCAGCTCCCCTGCATGGCCGTCGCGGCGGCTTTCGCAGAGGGCAAATCGGTTTTCAGAGAACTCAGCGGCCTGCGCCTGTACGAACCCGACGGTCTTGACCAACTGGAGAAATCCCTGCGCCCTTTGGGCGTGCGCCACGGCGAAATGCCGGACGGCATAGTTGTCGAAGGGGCCAGAGAACTTGACGGGTTCGACATATTAGAGCCGCTCCCCGCGCACTTAGCGGCCGCGTTTTGCGTGGCGGGATTACGATGCGTGGGCAAAACGGCAATCGCCGATGACCTCGCCTGGGCGCGGTGGCCGGGGTTTCAGAAAATGATTAACGAAATATGCGAATTCAGGGGCAAATAAATGAAATCCATAACTTCTTTCGGCATCGTATCATTCAAAAGAAACGAAAAAGTTTCCGATGTGCTGCAGCGTATTCAGCAATGGGCGGCGGGCAACGGTTTTACCGTTTACTTCCACCCCATACTGCGCGACCGCTTACCGGACGGCGCGCGGGCTGAGGAGTCCGAGGATGTTTTTTTGGAAAAGAGCGGCGCCATAGTTTCCGTAGGCGGCGACGGCACATTCCTCTCCGTCGCGCACATGAGCCGTTTTTCCGAAAAGCCTGTCGTGGGCGTCAACCTCGGCGGGCTTGGATTTTTGACCGACATCGGCCCCGATGAACTCGAAGCGTGTTTGGACAAAATCAAATCGGGCGAGTATCACTTGATGAGCCGCATGGTATTAGAAGGGCGCGTAATGCGCGGCGGGGTTACCGTTTGTCAATTCAAAGCGTTAAACGACATTTACATAAACCGTGTCAACATGCCTAAACTCACC
The DNA here is from genome assembly GCA_031281225.1 of Chitinispirillales bacterium. Taxonomy (GTDB): domain Bacteria; phylum Fibrobacterota; class Chitinivibrionia; order Chitinivibrionales; family Chitinispirillaceae; genus GUT77. The sequence continues at coordinate 8,920 of JAITFQ010000156.1, read as the reverse complement.
TCAATCTCCGCGTGGTGCGGCGACGCGTTCATCACCGATTTTTTCGCGGACGGCCTCATAGTGGCGACGCCCAACGGATCAACGGCGTACTCGCTATCCGCGGGCGGGCCGATTGTCGAGCCGACCGTGCAGGCGTTTTTGCTGACTCCGGTCTGCCCGCACTCGCTCACCGAGCGCCCGCTAATTCTCCCCGCCGACCGCCCGGTACGCCTCGTGGTCAACGAAAAAAACCCCGACCTCCTATTGACCGCAGACGGTTTAGAATCGTTTAATCTCCAGTACGGCGACGAAGTCACCGTTTCCTACGACGGCGTGCGGAAGAATCTGATACAGCTTGCAGAGAGGTCTTATTTCACGCTGCTACGGGAAAAACTGGGGTGGGGGCGTGGATATAAAACGCCTGTTCAGCCGCTTTGAAGCGGGTTCACACAAGCACCGTTTGACAACGCCTACAATTCTGCCGGCAAGGCGGCGGGAACCTGCAGCTTACCAAAACAGATTCCAAATCACGTCCGCTTTCCTCTTAATATCCCTGAGCTGCTCCTCGGTAACGCTCTGCTCCCCGTCGCACATCGCGTTGGGCGGGTCGTTGTGCGTTTCAATCAGGAGACCGTCGGCGCCGGCTGCCACCGCCGCCAGCGCCGCGCCGGGCACGCTTGCGCGGTACCCTACCGCATGGGACGGGTCGAAGATAACGGGCAGGTTCGATTCCCTTTTGAGTACGGTGATCGCACCAATGTCCGGCGTGTACCGTTGGAATTTTTCCTCTTCAAAAGTACGGATGCCCCGCAGGCACAGGATGACGTTGGGGTTGCCGTTCGCAACGATATATTCGGCGGCCAGAAGGAAATCTTTAAGGGTAGACGAATCGCCGCGTTTCAGCAGGATAGGCTTTTTGCAGTCTTTCGTCAGGATACCGAGTTCCTGCAAAAACCCGTAAGACTTCATGTTCCGCGCACCGATTTGGATGATGTCGGCGTAATCAATGACGTTTTCCAATACGTTGCGCTGCTCCTTGTTTCCAGCTTCGTCAATATGATGGTGTAGCCCCGTCGCTTCGGTGACAATTTTGAGGCCGAACTTTTTCCTGACCTCGGCCAAAAGTTTTAGCCCTTCGAGTCCCATGCCCTGGAAGCTGTAAGGCGAGGTGCGCGGTTTGTACGCCCCGCCCCTGATTATTTTTATCCCCATAGACGAGACATAAGCGCCGATGGTCATCATCTGCTCCACGCTTTCAAGCGAGCACGGCCCCGCCATAAACGCCAGTTCCTTGGCGCCCACCGACACCCCTCCGCCGAGGTCAATGACCTTGGACTTCGCCGAATACTCCCGCGAAACTAACTTGTAAGCCTTGGAAATGCGTACAACCTTGTCGACGCCGGCAAGCTCCCTGAAATAGGACTCCGGCACCCGCGACAAATCGCCGAGGATACCAATAACATTGATCCCCGTGGCCCCGTGTATAACCTCGTACTGAAACCCGGCCGCGGTAATTTTGTCATAAATACGGGCTTGATCCTCGGCAGCAGCCGTCCTCGACATGTGGATAATCATTTTTGATACTCCGTCACTTTTAATGTTTGATTCCCTGGGTACAACTGAACGCCTATAAATATAATAACTGCGCAGGGCCGGAATCAAAAATAAATTTTCATCATCGCCGGAATACTCAAAGCCGAAAAAACAAAAACTGCGAATATCGCCAATAAAAGAGCTGTCTCTATCGCAACGTATTTAACGCACTCCTTGCTTTCAATTGCCCAATCCGATTGCAGGCTGCTGAATTCGTTTTTATTATTATACATTATATTCACACTATCTCCGCTTTCGTATTTGGGCGGTATTTTTGTGGTGAATGTTTTATAGCGGCTTTCCCCGTTATATTCAAAGGCGTAGCCAACTCTATAACCGCGACTGCCTTTTGAATCGGAATAACGTTCCATTTTTTTTATTACCCCTAAAACCGTTTCGCTTCGGGTTTTCAGCATAAGCATTTTAGCGTGTTTTACCAAAAAATAAATTATAAACATTTGAACGGCCCAGACCATAAAAGCCCCGGCCATAACATAAAGTATATCTAAACTTAAATTTATCTCTTCTGTGATTGGCTTCTTTAATAAGACAGGGCTGACAACATCAAAACAAAAAGCAATAGGCAAACTTATTAAATAAGCGCCAATAGATATTATCATGGTTATCGGCCGGCTCATTTCTCTATCCTTCCTTTCTTTGACGGATGCACTTACGCAACCGGATTACGTTCAATAATATTTTCGTATTTGGCAATATTTTTTTCAATTCGCGCGATTTCATCATTTATAGCTTCGATCTCTTTATCCAGTTTTGTCAGACAATTTTGTTTAATTTCAGCCTCTACCTCTTTCATTCGCCGGTCATATTCACTTTTTTCCGCAAGGCAGCTTTTCCCTTCCATTTCTTTTGCAAACATAACGCCGGTCACCCGATTTTGGGCGGCTATTGACGGCAACACCGATTCCCAGTCTATCATCCCCCCGGCAAGCACCGCAAGCAGAGACGCCGCTCCGCCGCTAATCAATGCAATCGCTTGGGAGCCAAAAGTATAGCTACTCACGCCAAACAATATACACGCCATAAACATAACGCACACGCATAATTCAGATGCTTGCAATATTTTTCGCGTACGCTTGGCCTTGGTAATATCGGTATCAATTCCCCGCGTTTTTCGCACAAGAGCTTCTCTATGATCGGCTTGCTCACGTTTGATTTGCTCCAGCTGCCTTTCAAGTTCCGGCCCTGTTTCCGCAATGTTCGCTTTTTTTAATTCTGTTTGCCGGCGCTTTTCAACAAGCGTCTCAAGACGCCTTTTCATCATCTCAATGCCTTTTTCCATCCTCGCTTTTTCGGCGTCGTCCCTTTTTCTTACGGCTATCTCTTTTTGTTCTCTCCTTGCTTGCCGCTTTTTCTGCTCTTTTTCATCCCTTTGGCTGTTTAGTTTGTCATATTCATTTTTAAGCGTGATGAACACATCTTCGTCGGCGTATTGTTCCACATACTGAAACCATCGGTCTATATGGAACTTATCCATGTACAAAACTTCCGAACCTTTTATCGCACAAACAACAAAACCCCACCATCCACGATAATCCTCGGGATAGACCTCGACCACGCGTGAGTAGGATTCGTAGGCTGCGGCATAATCCTTGTGCTCTAAGTGCGCTTCAGCACTTTCAATTAAATTTTCAATGGGGTATCTCTTCTGCTGGTTGATAAGCGCCTTTGTTTTTTTGGTATCACCCACCCCCGAAGCTTTACCTCTCAAAACACTTTTTACATCCTGCATGATACTCTGTAAAAAGTTGGCATTGACCAAGTCTATCGGCCGCAACGCTAAAAATTCATCAGGAAGATCGGCAGGGTTCATGTCGCGATAACACGGGATCAGGCGGCGGCCGCTGTCTTTTTTCATGATGGATAAAAAGCGGCTCCACTCGTTCCTTACCCACACGTCATTTAAGTTATCAGGCGATGTGCCTACGACAAGCATGATTTTCGCGCTGTTCAGCGCGGCGAAGATGTACGGCTCGCGTTCGGTGTCCGGCTTGCCTTCCAAAACCGTCTGTGAAAAGAAAACCCTGTAACCTGCGTCTGCGAGCTGATTGTAAATATGCTGGGCCACGGCGCTGTCCGCGGTGGTTTCTTTGTGGCAGATAAAGATGTCGTAAGGCTTTGCCCGCTGTGAAATCACAATAATGGCTTTTTGCGTTTCGGTGATTTTTTTCGCTTCCGCCGCGTATAAATCCGCCGTAAAACTGTCGGAATTTTCGACCGCCATCTGATAGTCAATATCGTTAATTAGCAAATCGTAGCTCATGCGGTAGCAAACCGGTATACGCTCGCCGCTCTTGGGGTCTTCTATATACTCAATGCCGTACCGGCATAGCGCAAGGCACCAGTGCGCTTCGGCGTCCGTCGCGTCTAATTCAATGATTTTTTCAAACACGGCGGCGGCTTTCTCAAATTCGCCGCGCATGCGCAGCAGATTCCCCCTGTTAAACAGGTTCGCCCTTTGATCGGTACACATTTTGGGGCGCGTCGAGCTTCTTCCGCAGGAATTGCAGACGCCATAGGTGCTGTCGGACGCCAGTTCGATATCCCCGCCGCACATTTTGCATTTCAGTATCACCATTTTAAATTCCCCTCGCGTTATTATTGAAAATTTAATCGTGGTATTTACATTTCAGCAGTTTGCATTTACGATTTCGCTCGGCAAGTAATTGCCGTAATTCGGCGCACACCGCGCTCGCGGCGACGGCGTCGGTTATGCTGCCGGCAAGCTCAGCCGCTTTGGCCTCGATTTTATTTTCGAGGGACGCAAGCAGAGGGCTGCTCATCGGGTCGCTATAGCGTACCGCTTCGGCAAGCGTTTTTAATTCTTTTTGCAATGACTCGTCGGCGGCTCGGTCCGCTAAACTTTCGATGTCCGCCTGTAACGATCTGATGTAAAAAACTTTTTCTCTGACTTTTTGGCCGACGCGCTCAACCATCCCCTTACCCGCGTTGACGCCTATTAAACCGATAAGGCAGGCGCCCAAAAGAACCGTGCTGACGACAATGCCAGCCCAAAAGGGGATAATAGGCACTGCCATCATCAGCAAGCCGAAAATCAACTGAACGACGAGGTAATACCACACCACAAGCGCAAGCGGCAAGCCGTAAAACTTGCTCCTCATCCCCTCACGGCCAACCGCGTACATCCCCACGCCGGCCGCGATAAGTATGGAAAGGGTGGAAAAGCCGTATCCCGTCCAATATCCGGCGCCTCTGCTAAACGGAATCACAAAAGCAATCACGTTAAACACAGCAAGTACAATAAACACCGCGGCAAAATACATTTTTTTATTTTTTGTGAACGTCATATTATATAGCCCTCATAACACGTTAATGATTAAATGTATGGACGATTTGCGGTCGTCCGCCAGACAAATTTTTTGACCGTTTACAAACTCCCCATAATCTTCTTTCGTTCGGCGTCGAACTCTTCGTCCGACATCATGCCCATCTCTTTCATCATTTTCAATTTTTCGAGCCGCTGCTTAAACGCCTCCATGCCGTCGCCCGCCCCCGCGGCCGGCGTCGGCGATTGAGGCGCGGGCGGCACAGCTTGGCCGCCGGCCGGCGGCGCCATCCCAAGGCCCACGCCCATCACCGGCGCCGCGTCCCCCTGCATCGCCGGATTCAGCGCGTTAGTGGTAAGCCCCGCTATCATGCCGCCCATGCCTCCCGCGACGCCGCCCATCATGCCGAGCCCGATGCCGGCGTTTGAGAAATTGCCCACCCCTTCGTTCTGAGCAATTTTTTCCGCCACATCGTAAGCGCGTTCGTGCTGATAGCTGTATCCTTCCTGCACCCGTTTTTGCGCTATCGCCGCCGACTCGATAATCATGCGCTGCGCGCTGGTCTGCTGGTCGATAATCCCCACCTGCTGGCGGAGCTGCGCTTCCGCGACGTCGGAGTATTGCCGGATATGTATATCCTTGAATTTCTCGTAGGCTTTGTCCCCTTCTGGCTTTACAATGTTGGTGACAAAAAAGCGTTCGAGCGAAATTCCGTAATCCGAAAAATCCGGAACGAGCTGTTTGTGCAGCGCTTCCGAGAGTTCGCCCATGCGGGAGTCGATCTGAAATATGCAAAATTCGCTGTTTTGCATGGTTTGCGCGAGATACGGTTTTATCCGCGCCATCAAAAACACGCGGAACATCTGCGTGAGCGCGGCTTGAACGAGCGTTTTTTCCGTGCCGAGGATTTTGAGCAGCAGCTTCCTCGAATCATCCGCCCGCAGCGACATCTCGCCCGACGCGCCGATTTTGAGCGGAAACCTGTAGGCCGGCTCCATGTACTGGACGTGGCTATCCGTTCCCCATTTAACCGCCATCCGTTCGACCTTGTTTATGAAGTAAACTTCGCAGTGAAACGGGCTTTGGTCGCCGGTCGGTTTGTTCAGGATTTTTCTGACGAGCGGTATATTTTGCGTTTCAAGCGTATGCCGCCCGGGGCCGAACAGGTCGAGCGCCTGCCCGTTCATGAAAAAAACCGCCTCCTGCGACTCATGCACGATAAGCTGCGATCCGGTATTAAAATCCGTTATCGGCGATTTCCATATAAACGTACTGTTATCGCCCTCGTACTTAATAATTTGTACTATATTGGCCACGACGCCTCCTTTTTTAAATGATAAATCACGATTTGAAGATAAATTAGCAACAACCGGGCTAACGCGATAGCCCGCTCCGCATCTTTTACATGGTAATTTATAGAAAGGCTGCCGCTTGGGGCAAAAGGGGTAAAAACTCAAAAGACGTTACTGCTATAAAACCGGAAGGAATTACATCACGCCGGCCCAACCGCAAAACCGAGCATACTATCAATATAATTCACGGGAAACACAAATGCAAATAAAAAATAAAAAAAATTAATCATCCTATAAGATTTTTTTGATTTCCATCAGGCGCTCTTCGCAGCGTTGCACAATATTTTGGTTTTCCCTTTTTTCGCTGCCGAGGTTTTCCTGAAAATGTTTTAGCGCCTGCTTGTAATTACCGGTTGCGGCGGCCAGCTCGCCTAAGATAGCGTTCACGCGGATTTTGTTTTCCGTGCCGATTTCGCCGTCGTGCCTACCCGCGTATTTCGAGTAGAAATAATATGCCCTTCCCGCCGCGTGCGCGGCGTATTCCTCGCGTTTGTGGTCGCTGTAAATCCAGTACAGGCGGCTCCACGCCTTGGCAATTCTGAGCGAATCATTGGTAACGCGCCGCAGACATTCGATGTTTTGGTAGTAGCTCATAACGGCCTCGTTCAACGTATGGAGGTTAGCGTTGGCGTACCCTGTGAACCTTTCGGTATTAATGAAGCGGCTGCCGACAAATTTCGGTTTACTGTCTTTGAGCAACTGCATACCGAATTCCTGATAGGTGTCGGTGTAATTACAGTTCGGACAGACGACGTTGGTATAGCGCAGGATATCAAACTTATGATATATCACCCGCCCGTCGAGGTTGGTGTCTATCTTCACGAGATTGGAAAATAACGGGACCGCGGCGTCGGTCGTAATATCGCAATATGGGCATACAAGCCGCTTTTGTTGCAAGAAGTAGGCGGTGTCGTATTCATCGTATTCATCGGGGTTGAACGGGATAAATCCGTTTGGCAGGAGGGTTACGGTGCCTTTGGATGCCTTGTCCTCATTTTCGGTTTCATTGGGTGCGGCCTTCGCGTCGTGCGGGGTGGCGAGAAGGTCGTTCATTTGGCGCAGATATCGCGCGAGCTCCACCATGGCGCGCAGGTTATGCCCGGCGTTTTCCGATTTTTCAGCCTGCGGCGGTTCGGAAATTTTCTTACCGGAATCGCGCACCTCCTCCGCGGCGGAATCGGCGCGGGCTTTCAACGTATTGTAAACTTCCGCGGCGATCTCCGGGCTTCTCGCGAGCAGCTTTTCAAAATTGTCCTTGCTAACGGCGAGAACGAGCGATTCCTCCTCCGCGATGATGGTGGCGCTGCGCGGCGACCCGTCGATAAGCGACATATCCCCAAAAAAAGAACCGCACCGTATCCCCCTAGTGCGCGCGGGGAAGCCAGTGAACAGATTGATGTACACACCAAAAGAGCCTTGCAGCACGATATACATCTCGGAACCGGCGTCGTTTTGCGCGAATACCGTCTGGTTTTTGTGAAATTTAACAACGGCGCCGATATCTTTCATATCCTCGGGATTTATTGAAATCCCCGACTCCTCCGGCTCGTAATAAACAACCCGGTTGCGCCCTTCGCTCTTCGCCTTGTACAGCGCCAGGTCGGCGTTGGCAATCGCTTCCGATATGTCGTTTCGGGGTGAGATGGTTGCAAATCCAAAACTCGCGGATACGGGTATCGTTTGATTTTCAAACTCGATTGGCGCCGCGCAAATTTTTTCACGTATACGGTTGAGCAGTTCGAGCGTCACCGTTCTCGACATATTGCCCACGAGCAAAATAAACTCCTCGCCGCCGTACCGCGCAAACAGGTCTACCGGGCGGACAGACATTTTTACCGTTTTGGCGACTACCCTTAAAACCTCGTCGCCGGCCGGATGCCCGTAGGTGTCGTTTATCTTTTTGAAATGGTCGAGGTCAAAAAGCACCGCGTACATGCGGATACCGGATTTCGAGATCGCTTCAAGTCTCTTTACGGCGGTTTCCATAAAATAGCGCCTGTTGTAAACCCCGGTGAGCTGGTCGGTGTTTGCCGCCAGTTCCAGTTCGTTTTGCGTGTGCGAAAGCGAAACAATGTTTTGCATACAGTCGCTGAGCCGGTCCGCCATAATGTTGAACGTTTCGGCCAGGGCGCCGATCTCGTCGGAGGATTCGACGGAAACCCGCCGTTCGAAATCCCCCTCTTTCAATTTAGCTGTTTCACGCACAAAGTTTTGCACAGGCTTTGCAATTAAGCGCGAAAACCACGCGCTTAAAATCGCCGAGCCTGAAACGGCGGCGGCGGCGCTAATGATGAAAGCCGGCAGGGAGCGGCAAAAATCAACCCCGCCCCTGAAGATGAAATACCCGCTGATAACCATCGCGAGCGTACATAAAACGCTGACGGTAATTCCTGATAACAAAATTTTGTTTCTTATTTTTGCCTTGATTTTCATACGATAAATCTCCCGATCTTTAATTTGTGTCGGATAAATTTCTCGGCACCTTCGTAGCGACACAAGAGTAAATATAGCATTTGGCGGTGGTAAGGCGCAAATTTGATTTTTTTTTACGCGCAACCTCCCGCCGAAAAGGTTTTTATTTTTAATCTTGCGCCCGGATAATACCGAAATATATATTGTATACGCTGGCGGCCCGGCCTTTCTGAGGCGGCTTTGAGGGCGGAGAGATAACACTTATTTTAACCGAATACT
>JAITFQ010000122.1 GCA_031281225.1 Chitinispirillales bacterium | reverse complement strand
GACGCGGTGCGCAGCGCTTTCAATGTCAACGTCATGATCGACATGATGGTGCGTAACGGCGACGGGCGCATCCTGATGGACTCCAAGCTGACGACGACAAACAACCGCGAAGCGTCACTGCACATCGGTGAGGTCGTCCCGTACGTGATCCAGTCCTACAACCTGTCAAGTTCCGGCGGCGCGAATCAGGAAATTGAGAAAGAAAACGTGGGCGTGATGCTAACCATGACCCCCCACATCAACGACGAGAACCAAATAACCCTAACGATGTCGCCCGAAGTATCAAACATCATCGACTGGAAGGGCCCCAACGCCGACATTCCCGTGGTGAGAACGCGCAAGACAAGCACGACGGTGCGCGTAGAGGACGGGCAGACGGTAATTTTGGCCGGCCTTCTCTCGGAAGAGAAGACCACGGTGATAAACAAGGTGCCCATTTTGGGCGACATCCCCGTACTCGGCCTGCTTTTCCAAAACAGGCGCGAGGACATAAGGAGGACAAACCTGATTATTGAGGTCGTCCCGCGAATCATCCACGACCCTGCGGAGATTACCCGGTACATGTCGATGCGTTTTGACGATTTTGGCCGCAACGAAAGACGGTCCGATCGCCGCGCCGAACGCCAGGCCGCCCAATCGGTGCAGCCCGTTCACGCCCAGCCCATCAGCGTCCAGCCCGTAGAGGTAGTGCAGCCAGCAGCGGCTCCTGCACCAGTACCGGCTCCTGCGCCTGTGCCGGCTCAAGCTCCTGCACCTGTACTGGCTCCTGCTCCAGCACCGGCTCCGATTCCAGCCGCGGCTCCGGTAACTGTCCCGTCCCCTCCGGCGGCATATCCGGTGTCGGAACCAGCAGAGGAGTCAGAATAGTCAGCGTACAGAAATTTTGGCGTCTGTTTTTTGACATTGATTTGGTGTTTAGCGGGCGGACACTGTTCGCCCCTATGAATTTGATTTTTATTTTTTAATTTTTTCAGGAAACGCAATAAAAAACATGGCAAAAGAAGTATCACACATCCGCGAGCTTTTACTAACCGCCGCCAACAACGGCGCGACCGACCTGCTCCTGTGCGTCGGCCAGCCCCCCAAGGTCAGGCTGAACGGCCAGCTTGTCCCGCTCGACTGTGCGCCGCTTATGCCCGAAAAGACCAAGGAGCTTTGCTATCAGGTGATGAGCGAGACCCAGCAAAAGACCCTTGAAGACAATTGGGAAATCGACTTCTCTTTCGGCATGCGCGACATATCGCGGTTCAGGGCGAACGTGTTCATGCAGCGCGGTTCGGTCTCGGGCGCGTTCCGCCGGATACCGATGAACATCAAGTCATTCGAGGACCTGAGCTTGCCGCCGATAGTAGCGCAGATGTGCGAAAAACCGAACGGGCTGATACTCGTGACGGGCCCGACGGGCTGCGGGAAGTCCACCACGCTGGCGGCGATGATAAACAAGATTAACGAAACGCGGTACCAGCACATCATCACTATAGAGGATCCGATAGAGTACCTGCACAAGCACAATCTCTGTACGATCCAGCAGCGCGAGATACACTCGGATACCAAATCGTTCAAAGCTGCGCTAAAAAGCGTTCTCCGTCAAGACCCCGATATCGTGCTCTTGGGCGAGATGCGTGACCAGGAATCTATCCAGTCGGCGCTTACTATATCGGAGACAGGGCACTTGTGTTTGGCTACGCTGCACACCAACTCGTGCTCACAGACGCTTTCGCGGATTATCGACGTATTCCCCGGCGAAAAGCAGCATCAGGTGCGTACGCAACTCGCCATGAGTTTGACCTGTGTGTTCACGCAGGCGCTCCTGCCCAAGATTGGCGGCGGGATACAGCTCGTGATGGAAATAATGACCGCGACATCGGCCATCAGGGCCATGATACGTGAAAACAAGATTCACAATATAGACAACGCCATCCAAACAGGGTCGAAGTTTGGCATGCAATCCATGAATCAGGCGCTTGCCAACGCGGTGAAAATGAACATGATCGCCGAAGCAGACGCTTTTGTGGCAAGTACTGACCATGACGATCTCAGGATGTGCATGTCACGCTGGTAGGAGAAAAAAATGCCGTCACAAAATGAAAATGTTTTTACGATAGCCCTGCTCGGCTACTCACGCAAGGACTTCCAGCAGATAACCGGCCTGGTCAACATGATGGATCTGCACCGTCCGACCAAGCTGGTCGTGGGCGATTTGGCGAAATCTCACAACATCGAGTGCGACCTGGCGATCGCGATTCTCGACAGCGCGCATAACATCAACAAGTTTGTCAAGGACGTTGATCGTATCAAGCGCAACAGGCAGGAGGCGAACATAATCTGCGCCGGCCACGAAGCCGACCGCGCGGCACTCAAACGAAGTGTGAAATCCGGAACGCTCAAAATGGAAGGCCTCTTTTTCATGCCGATTCAGCTTGAGCACTTCACGAAGTTGGTGCAAACGGTGATCGTTGCCGACGGCAGCCATCCTATAGAGGGCGAGTTGTCGCACGCTGAAAACGAGGAAAAGATAGAACGATTCGGCGACATGCTCGTCCACAATAAGATAATAGAGCAGAGCGACCTCAACGAAGCGCTGAATTTCCAGAAAAAAACGCCCGGCCTGCGTCTTGGCGACGCCCTTATCGAACTTGGCCACATCACCGAAGACCAAAAACTCACGTGCCTCGCACGGCAGCTTGAAACTGTCGTGGCCGAACCGAGCCGCTACTCCGCCATAGACCTGAACATCGTAGCGCTAATCCCCGAACACATGGCAAAACGCTTCATTTGCCTCGCCGTGGAGAAGCGCGAAAATGAGCTTATAGTGGTAACAAACGACGCGCTCGACCTCAAAATGCTTGATATGCTGCGCGACATCACCGACATGCGCATTACGCCGATACTCGGGCGCAAGGAGGACATCACAACATCAATAGAGCGCTGCTACAGGGATATTTCCACACAAACCGACGCAACAAAACTCGCAGAGTCCATGGACGAAGAGGTCGAATTCCTCAAAAAGGACGAGGATAGCGACATTGACGAAATGACCGCGGCGGGCGCAGAGATCGGCATTATCAAGTTAGTGAACGTTTTGATAATGAACGCGATACGCGACCGGGCGAGCGATATACATATAGAGCCGATGGAGTACGAGGTGATGGTGCGCTACCGTATCGACGGCGATATGCGGCGGGTGATGTCGCCGCCCAAGCGCTCGCACCACGCCATCGTGGCGCGTATCAAAATTCTGTCCGATCTAAATATCGCCGAGCGCAGGCTGCCGCAGGACGGGCGCATGGTCATAAAGTTGGGCGGCAGCCGCGAGGTTGACATCCGTGTGTCGATACTGCCCACGATCTTCGGCGAAAAAGCGGTGTTGCGCCTCCTCGACAAAGAAGCGTTTGACAAGAGCACGTCAAACTTGGGCTTCACGCCGCTCGACGAGCAAATTTTCCGCACGCAGATATCCAAGCCCTACGGAATTGTCATCGTGACGGGGCCCACAGGCAGCGGAAAATCGACGACGCTGTACAGTGCATTGCAGCTAGTTAAAAATGTTACGAGAAATATAATTACGGTGGAGGACCCGGTGGAGTTTCACATGGCGGGGATAAATCAGGTTCACGTGAACACCAAGACCGGGCTGACTTTCGGCGTAGCGCTGCGGTCGATTTTGCGCCAAGACCCCGACGTCATCCTGATAGGTGAAATCCGCGACGAGGAGACCGCCGACATCGCGATAAAAATGGCGCTCACCGGCCACCTCGTATTCTCGACCCTGCACACAAACGACGCGGCCAGTTCCATCGCCCGCTTCACGGACATAGGCGTCCCTCCCCTGCTTCTCGGCTCGTCGCTCAACCTGATTGTAGCTCAGAGGCTCGTGCGGAGGATTTGCGTAAAGTGCAAGATCGAATACATCCCCGATCCGGAACTTTTGCTCAGTTTGGGCCTCAGCCCCGACCCCGAGCTAGTACCGTACCTCTACAAGGGCGCCGGTTGCGTAACCTGCAACGGCACGGGCTTTTCGGGCAGAGTCGCGATTTTTGAGATGCTGCAAGTATCAAAAGATATCCGTAAACTTATTTTGAGAAACGCGTCGACTATGGAGATTCAGGAACTGGCGATAGCCGAGGGGATGCGGACGCTACGGAAGTCGGGGTTAGAGATTGCCATGGATGGCACAACCACGATAGAACAGGTTATCGCCGCAACCATGGAGATTTAATTATGAATTACGACGAACTGCTGAAAAGGATGGCTGTCGAAGGAGTTTCCGACATACACTTCAAGGTTGGCAGGCCGCCGCTTGTGAGAACGGGCGGGGTGCTCAAGCATTTGAAGGATGCGGCGTTGCTGCGTCCCGCGGACACAGAGGGGATGGCGCGGTATTTTTTGAGCCCGATGATGTTTGAAAAATTCATGAAAACTTCGGAAGCCGACACATCCTACTCCGTAAAAGACCTCAGCCGTTTCAGGGTAAGCGCGTTCAGGCAGCGCGGCAGCGTGTCGCTCGTGTTGCGCGTCATATCAAACAGAATCCCCAAATTCAACGAACTCGGCCTGCCGCCGGTCATTGAGAAACTTTTAGACGCCCAGCATGGCCTGATTTTGGTGACAGGCGCCACCGGCAGCGGAAAGTCATCCACCCTCGCGGCGATGATAGACGGCATAAATGAACGCTACCCATCGCACATCATAACGATCGAAGACCCGATAGAATTTCTGCACAAAGATAAGCGTGGGTCAATAAATCAGCGCGAAATCGGCATAGACACCGACAGCTTTTCAACAGCGTTCATTTCGTCGCTGCGTCAAGACCCCGACGTGATAATGGTGGGCGAGCTGCGCGATACGGTAACAATGGAAACAGCCCTGCGAGCAGCAGAAACCGGCCACTTGGTGATGTCTACCCTGCATACGAGCGACGCCAAGGAAACGATAAACCGTATCGTCGACTTCTTTCCGCCGGAGCAGCAAAAGCAGATACGCATACAGCTTTCAACTAACCTCAACGCCGTGATTTCGCAGCGCCTTTTAGCGAAAGCTGACGGCCTCGGCAGAGTTTTGGCATGCGAAATAATGATAGTCAACGCCGCAATCCGCGATTACATACTCGACCCGAACAAACTCTACGAAATCACCGCAAACATGGCCAAGGGGAAGGATCAGTACGGCTCACAGACATTCGATCAAGCGTTGATTGACCTGCTGAAACAGGGTGTAATCACCGAACAAGAAGCGCTCATGAACGCCACAAGCGCCAACGATCTCAAATTGAAAATCACGATGGGCGGCGGATGGGATTAATTACCTGTACAACTGCTTCTTCCACGGCGGCTGGTTCCCCACCGTTTCGTTGATGATGTCCGTTGTCTCCATGATGACGATGAACGCGGCGGGGTCTATGCGCGTCGTTACCGATCTTACCACGGCGACCTGATGGTTTTTTACGATGGAATAGATGATAGGCTCCTCCGACCCCGTGTAACCCCCCTTGGCGGTCAGGAGCGTTGTGCCGATCCTTTTTTTGCCGTGATTCAGCTCGTCTAAAATCTCTTTCCATCGCTTCGACAGCACCATCACCGCTTTCCTTTTCGCAAGCCCTTTCGAGATGGAGTTCATCACTTGGGAGTGCATGATTATGAATACGGACGAGTACAGTATGCTGTCGAACGGCAGAAAAAAACTCGCGGCGAGAAGCACAAAAGCGTTTACCATCATGTTGGTTACGCTGAGGTTGACGGAGTAGAATTTATTGATGATGATGGATATTATCTCCGTCCCGCCGCACATCCCGTTTGTGCGCAGAATCAGCGCGACCCCCGCCCCGCTGAGAGCGCCGGCGACCGAGGCGCTCAGGAGCTTGTCGGGGATGTCGATTACCGGAAGAACTACGGTGAACATGGTGGAGTGGATTAAAACCGCCCAAAACGAGTACAGTATAAATTTCCGCCCGACTATGAAGTAGCCCAAAGCGAACACTGGTATATTGACTAAAAAATATAGCAGGCCGAACGGGACGCCCGGCCACCTGTAATAGATAATAAGCGACGCCCCGGCCATCCCGCCGGTCAGAAGCTCATGCGGGCGCAGGAAGCCGTTTATGGCAATGGCGCACAACGCGCTGCCAGTAAGCATAAGCATCGTATCGGTTAAAAATTGTTTCGCTATCTGTTTCATTTTTTTTACTGTGAGTATACGTGTATGTCAACGCCGTCTACTTGTGTGTCCTAAAAATTTAACATTGTCGGCGTTGGCTTGCACCGAGATAAACAAGTTGCCGTCACAATAAACAATTTATGATTGCGGCTTTGCCGTCGCAACTAAAAATCGATTAAATATCTCTGAGGCCGCTTTTTCCTCTTCGCCTGCCTTAACGAGCACGTACAGTATATCGCCCGCCGTCACCTCCGCGTGCGCCGCCGGGACGATGATTTTGTCGTTGCGGTTTATCATTGATATAGCCGCTTCACCGGGTAATTCAAACGACGACAGCGGGACCGATCCGGCGTATATTTCACTGTCTATGTCTATCTCCATCAGTTCCACTTCCGGATTGTGCAGGGTCATGAGTTCCATGACCTGTTTGGGGCGCGGCTTTGATTTTTCCGCAAGCCCGAGCTTGTCGGCGAGTTTTGCTATTGTCGACCCCTGTACAACCATTGAGAACAGAACGGCAACGCAGATGATGTTAAAAATATCCCGCGCCCCGTTTATGCCCGCGGCCGCCGGATAGGTGGCGAGCACCATGGGAACAGCGCCGCGCAGTCCGCACCAGCTCAAAAATATATTCGCCTTAATACCGTATTTGGCAAAAAATGTACTGACTGCCGTGGAAGCGGGGCGGGCTACGAACGTGACTATCACAAAAAGCGCCGCGCCTTGCCAAAATACGCCGATGAGTTCTTTCATTGTCACCAAAAATCCGAGCAGAACGAAAATCACCACGTTGCTCATGGTGGAAAGCGAATCAAAAAAAGACGTTGATGTCGGCTTGAACGGGATGTTTGAGTTGCCTATCACAAATCCGGCAAAAAAGGCGGAAAGTATCCCGCTCGCTTTTACGAAATCGGCGAGGCCGTAGGAGAGCAGGATAACCGCCAGGAGGAATATGTAAAAATACCCCATGTCGAGTTTCGCGGCGACGCGCCTGCTCAAACGGCACGCGCCCCAGCCGACCAAAAGGCCGGATAACGCGCCGCCAACAATCTGCCAGATGAGTTTTGAAACAAGGCCGGCAGGCCACCCGGCCGCCTCGCCGGTCGTTTGCTGGGCGAACACGATACTGACGGCGACGGTGGTGAGGAGAATCGCCATCGGGTCGTTGGTAGCCGACTCCGCCTCCACGAGTGCCGTGAGTTTCGGCTCCAGCGCCCGTGTTCGCAAAATCGAAAACACCGCCGCGGCGTCGGTAGAAGCGATGATACACCCGATAAGCATGGCCGCAGGCAGCCCGAAGGAGGGGAAAAGGAGATAAAACAGCCCGGCGGTAATAGCCGCGGTAACCACAACCCCCACAGTCGCCAAGGCCGCCGCGGGGGCAAACGCCGATCTGAACTTCTTTTTGCACTTGCCGGACGCGCCCACAAAGAGGACTCATATATGCGCGAAGTCGGGGATTCGGCGCGCGGCGGCGCCATCCTTAACATCGCCGGGGTGGCCGC
>JAITFQ010000121.1 GCA_031281225.1 Chitinispirillales bacterium | reverse complement strand
GGCCAACGCCACCCTCCGCGGGGTCAAGCGCACTGTGGACGTATTTGGCGCTGATACCGAGGGATAAATCTTCTCTTATGGGAACGCCGTAGGAGACTCCGAAGACGGCCTCCCACGACCTTGAACGTCCCAAATACTGCTCAAGCTCGTCCCACCGCTCGTTGTCCCCCATGTTGATGAAGTTCATGGAGAAGCCGAACGTCCCCCAGTCTTCGGTGGGAATGACGATTGCTGGGAAGGCGTGCCACAAATCCGGCATTTTGACCGCTGGCAGCAGTTGTTCGTAGAATAGGAGGACTTGAATTTCGGCATTTGCATACTGGCTCATCGCGCCGTCGGTCGCAACCCACATATCTTTGCCGCAGGCGGCTATGGCGCGTACGTTATCGTTTTTGAGGGCGTTTCGCGAGTGATAGGTTTTCCATTCTGGGGTAGAAACCATCCTCCCCTCGCTGTCGGGCTTTGGTTTGCCGGCCTTATGGGTGATTATGCCCTTGTTTGTGCCTATCCATACGGTGCCGTTGCTTTGTTCTGCGAATGAGTGGACGGTCGAACCCGGAAATCTGTACCGCAGCCAGTTCCTCGTCGCGCTCGTGTAGACCGTTACACCGTTGTTGCCGCCGATCCACAGCCGGTTTTTGGAATCCGCGAAGAGTGCGCTGACGCCGGAGGAGAGGAGGCCGGACGTGGTGTCAAAAACGGTGATCTCATTGTTCATTTTTCGGGCGAGCCCTCTCGGTGTGCCTATAAATAGCTGGTCATTGCCGACAAACGCCACGGAGGTGATGTAGGAATCGGGCAAACCCTCTTCGCTTGTGAGGGCTATCCATTCCGCGCCGTCCTGCACTGCGAGGCCGGTTTCCGTTGCCACGGCTACGCTGCCGTTTGGCGATATGGCGACGGCGGTGATCCTGTCGGACGGCAGGCCGGAAGCTGTTGTAAAGTGCTGCCACCTGTTGTTGTGATAGCGCCAAAGACCGGAAACGGTACCGACCCAAAGCCTCTCGGAAGCGTCGAGCGCCATGGCGGTTACGGTGTCGCGTATCGCTATTGAGAAGGGGATCGTTATCTCCGTGACCTGGTCGATCCCTCTGTCCTCGCTTTCCAAAACCCTTATTATTTCATTGGCAAGCGTTTTTCTTATCTGCTCGTTCATTGACTGCGGCAGAACCTGCGCCTCGATAAAGCTGGCGGCGGTTTCGTTGGGCGGCAGGAGCACCAGCATTTTTGCGTATGAATCCGGGCTAAACTGGGTGGAATCGTTCTCAAAATGGGCCTCGTACTGTTTAAGGAGGACGATTAACCGCTCATACCGCCTCATACCCAACCTGTTTTCCCTGCGTATTTCCCACACGGCGTTGTCGATGGTCGCCCTGTCGTCGGTGTTGAAGTATCTGCGGGCGATCAGGCGTAGCGATTCATTCTCTTCGGGCAGGTAGACTTCGCCTTTTTCCCAAATTTTCCCGTTGAACCGCATGACTCCGCTGTTTGTCCCGGCCCATACGTAGTCGCGCGAGCCGAACGCCGCCGTTGAGCGGGCTGCCACAGCGGTGAACGCGCTGTCGGCTATATGGGTTTTCCATGAAAGCGTGAGCGGTGATTGCCCCAAACCCGCAGGGTTGTAGAATATCGCGTTGGCGTCATCGGCAAGGCCCGTGAACGCCTCACCCATTGCCGTGGGGCGTGCGCCGACGGGGAACGCGAGCGTTACAACGGCGGATTGACCGACCGCAACCGCTTCTTTGGCTATCAGCAGACACAACCCAACGATAACAAAAATCTTGGCGCCTGTGAGGCGGCGCCCTATACGGCTAACTTTCATTTGTTTACCCCCGCGTTTGCGGATAGTGTGATGACGTCTGTCCATTCCGGCAGGGGCGGCGGCGTTTCGTCCGAGAAAAACGGAAGCATCCCGGTCACCGTAGTCTCCCTTACATGAGTATCGCTGCCGTGGTGAGCGGTCAGTATGCATGTGCAACCCAAGTGGAAAGGCGGGATTATTTGCGGATTTTTGAAAATCTCTTCCCGAGTCACAAAATTCCCCTTTGTTATGAAATGATCGCACACAGAGCACTTCAAAATCGGAAAATCATAGTAATAGAACGCTACCCCTTTTTTGTCTCCGTTTTCAATCCCCTGCAAATTGGCCTCCATCTGTGCTTTCCAATGCTTGCGCAGATCCGCGCGCTCCATGCTTCTGATTGAGCGGCCATTTATATCTTCGTCTATCCCGTCCAAATATTTTTGAATTGCCCCTTCGGTCGGGCGCAAGGCAGCCAAGTCCTCGCGCGGGCTTTTCCTGAGCACGGAATACACCCCGCTTACGTGGATAAGCGGTTCCCGGCCGTCCTCGGCGGGAACCGCCTCCTTTTTACTGAGCCCCATCTTGAGTGTAATCAAAATGAGCACCGTCAGAACCGCGATGGTGATTAGGATTGTAACCATAAAAACTCCGCGTTCATACTACATGTTGTTAACAATTTCCCTGCCAAACTGCGAACAGGAAACGCGTTCCGCGCCGTCCATTAGCCTGGCAAAGTCGTAAGTAACTTTCTTTTTGGCGATAGCGCCCTCAATCCCCGATATAACGAGGTTGGCCGCCTCGTCCCAACGCATGTACCTCAGCATCATCTCGCCGGAAAGTATCACAGACGAGGGGTTCACCCTGTCCTGCCCGGCGTATTTTGGCGCGGTTCCGTGGGTTGCCTCAAAGATCGCGTGCCCCGTCAGATAATTTATGTTCGCGCCCGGGGCGATGCCGATCCCGCCCACCTGCGCCGCGAGCGCGTCGCTCACATAATCGCCGTTCAGGTTCATAGTGGCCACGACGTCAAACTCGTCCGCCCGCGTCAAAGCCTGCTGGAAAAATATGTCGGCGATGGCGTCCTTGATGAGTATCTTCCCAGCTTCGGGGTTCCCGCCGCACTCTTCCCAACTGACGGCCTTGCCCGCATACTCCCGCTTGGCAAGTTCGTATCCCCACCGCATAAACGCGCCCTCGGTAAATTTTTGGATATTGCCCTTGTGAACAAGCGTGACGCTTTTGCGGTTGTTGCTGATGGCGTATTCAATAGCCGCCCTGATAAGCCGCTCGGAACCGGTTTTCGAAATCGGCTTGATCCCGATGCCCGAATCCTCCCGTATGTCCCAACCGAACTCGTCTTTTAGCAGCGTTATCAACCTCTTAGCCTTATCACTCCCCATCTCCAACTCTTTGCCGGAATAGACGTCCTCCGTATTTTCCCTGAATACGACCATGTCGCATTTTTCCGGATTTTTGACAGGGGAGGGGACGCCCGTAAAGTAGCGCACCGGGCGCAGGCATACATAAAGGTCAAGTATTTGGCGCAGCGCCACGTTAAGCGACCTGATTCCGCCGCCGACCGGCGTCGTGAGCGGCCCTTTGATCCCCAACAGATACTCCTTGAAAATCTCAATCGTCTCGTCGGGGAGCCAACTGCCCGTCGCGTCAAACGCCTTTTGCCCGGCCAAAACCTCTTTCCACTCAATACGCCGCTTGCCGCCGTAGGCCTTCTCCACAGCTACATCGAGCACAAACCGCGATGCCCGCCAAATGTCGGGGCCGGTGCCGTCGCCCTCTATGTAGGGGATGATGGGATTGTCGGGCACGGCAAGCCGCCCGTCCGCCATTTTAATTTTTTCAGCCATAAACCCGCCTGTTTTGTTTTATAATGCTGTTGTTGATGGTAAATTCACTATATCATTATAATATACATTATTCCCAAACAATATATACACGCAAATTTTCTAAATACGTGAGATACATCGTACAATAAAAAATTAAGTATTGACACGGTTATGTGCCGTGATTTATTTTATTGGCTTGTTGGCATTCGCGGGAGTAACTCAATGGTAGAGTGCAACCTTCCCAAGGTTGAGGTTGCGGGTTCGATCCCCGTCTCCCGCTTTTTCTGTTTTATCAGCCGCCAAACAATCCCAAATACCAGGCCAAAAGCGGTTCGCCCGCAAATATCGCCGCTACCGTCCCAACGCCGAGAAACGGGCCAAAGGGTATCCTGTGGTCGTCGTTCAGCTTTCTCGTAAGTATCATTACCCCGCCGGCTATCGACCCAAACAGTGCGCCGAACGCTATGCCGATGAGCGCCGCCTTGTACCCCCACAGTGCGCCGAGCCACGCCATCAGTTTTACATCGCCCATCCCCATAGCGTCCCCTTTTTTCAAAACGAACGTGCCTATGACCCCCATGAGAAACAGTGACCCGCCGCCCGCGAGCGCGCCGAGGAGCGACTGGACGGGGGGGAGCCCGCCGGGGATGAACGAGACCGCGAGCGCAATCGCCAGAAACGGCAGCGTAAAACGGTCGGGGATTATGTAGTGGCGGATGTCGATGACGGAAATCGGGATTAGCAGCATAATGGAGACGGCTTGCAGGAGCGGAACCACGTTTTGGTGCCAGGGCTGCTGCAGCGGGACGATGTACAGAAGCTCCCAAATGGCGACGAGGGCTGCGGCGGTTAAAATTTCTACGAGGGGGTAGACGACGGATATTTGCGTCTTGCATCTCCTGCACTTGCCGCCCAAAATCAGGTAGCTAAGGACTGGGATGTTGTCGTAGGGTTTTACCTTGTTCCCGCAGTTCGTGCAGTGCGAAGCGGGCCATATTGTCGATTCGCCGCGCGGAATTCTCCATATCAGCACGTTAAAAAACGAACCGAGGCACAGGCCGGCGAATCCGAGTATTATATAGTAGGCGGTTTGCATAACGGGGGCGGCCCTTAATTTTTAGTTTTGGCGGTATCGCCGGCGGCGCCGCCACTTTTACCGCCGCCAATATCAACCGCGGTTTTCTTACCGTGCCGGATAGCGGCTCTGGCGCTCTCCATGCTTTGCAGGCTAAAAACGTCCGGCGACGCCTTAAACGCTCTGTAGATTAGCGACCGCCCGAACTCATCCTGAGTTGCCCGCACCGGTATTGACGATATTGAAAGGCAGAGCGCCCACGCGATTACGCACGTTTTGAGCAGCCCGAGTATAACCCCAAAAATGCGGTCAACCCACCCGAGCATCACCGCCTTGACCAGTTTTCTCACAAAAAAGCCGACAATCCTGATTGCCAGAGAGACGAGTACGAACACCACCAAAAATGCCGTCACGTCCACCGCGTGCTGGTTTGACGAAATTGCTGAAAAGTGGGATTGCACGTCGCGGTAGTACATAAACGAAACGAGAAAACCCCCAAGGAGCGCCGCGAAGAGGAACAGCTCATCTATGAGCCCTCTCCTGTAGCCCATAAAGGCGAGGTAGGCGGCAATTACCAAAATCGCTATATCTATAAACGCTGCCACGAAGTATTTTACCTTTTTCCGGAGTATTCGTCAATTCCCACAACGTGCTTGCCTTCTATCACAAACAGCCTTGTTTTTCGCCCCTTTGTATATCTCCAATGCTCTTGCCTAGCCCAACGCTGCTGTACGTTGTCGATATTTGTCGGCTCGCCGAGCATAAAACGCACCGTCGCGGCAAGCATACCGATCTCAAAACGACCGTCGGCGATGCAAGACTGGTCTACCTGCGGCAGGTCGGGATTGTTCCGCATGAATTCGTCAATAAGTTCCTGTTTGGGTCTGAGCAGGTCTTTCGATCCGCCGCACCCGACGGAAAAAACTGCCGCCGCGATAAGCAGCGCCACCAAGCTAAAGTTTCTTAGCATTTTTCAAAAACTCCTTTTCGGAAGGGTAAATAGTTATCAATTTATCAAAACCCACAACTCCCAAAACATCCAGCACGTACTCGTTTGGTTCGACAAGTATAAACTTGCCGCCGAGCTTGTTGAGGTGGTGATGGCAGAATATGAGCACGTTCAGCGCACCGCTGTCCATATACGTAGCCTGAGAAAGATTCACCGCGACACGCAGTATTTTCTCCTCATCGGCAAGGGTCGTCACGTATGACTTAAAAACAATAGAATCCTTGAGTCTGTCGATCCTGCCGATGACATCAAGGATGCGAAAACCGTTTCTGTCTCTTACGCCAATGTCCATCAGCTACCCCCGAAACTGCGTTGCGGATGATGTGCCGTGTATGGTTTAGTTAGCTTTCACTAGTTTAAATATATATTAAGGACGGGGGCAACGTCAAATAATATTTTTTTTAATTTTTTATTTTTTGCGCCGCGCCATCAATTTGGTCTTTGGTGGGTCAATAGTTTTTTTATTTCGGTCATTTTTTTACAGGCGCAGGACAAGGTGGTGGGCGAAGGCGCGTAAAAAAATAAAAAAATTATTGACACCCGCCAACCCATAATATTATTTTTATATTCTGTGTCTTACCCATGCCCACGCTCGTGGATTAGGAAAGGGTTGTAAAAATGACAGTGACGAAATCTTACCTATGCGCCATGCCCGGGCGGTCGTCCTCGGTCGCCGATGCTTGCCGTGCCTGTTGATTCAGGTCAATCCTTGTTGATGTTTGTATTTTGACTCTGTTTTTTGTGCTTTGATTCCGCCACAATATCGGTATTGATGGCGGCGTTAATCAATTTGTATCCCCTGTAACCAAATATATTTAAGAAAGGGCTGTAAAAATGGCTGATAAAAATTACAAATTCGAAACTCTCCAAGTCCACGCAGGACAGGAATCACCCGACCCGGCGACAGGTTCGCGCGCGGTTCCGATCTACGCTACGACCGCGTACGTCTTTGAAGACTGCGCTCAGGCCGCCGGCAGGTTCAGCCTGACCGAGGGCGGAAATATCTACACGCGGCTCATGAACCCGACCACCGATGTCTTTGAACGCCGCGTCGCGGCGCTCGAAGGCGGGGTAGCGGCGATTGCCACGGCGTCCGGCGCGGCGGCGATTACCTACGCTATCCAAAATATCGTGCTCGCGGGGCATAACATCGTGTCGGATAAGCGAATTTACGGGGGAACCTATAACCTGTTCGCGCATACGCTGCCCGATTGCGGGGTCACCACAAAATTTGTAGACGGCGTCGATCCGCAGAATTTCAAGAAGGCGATTGACGGTAACACGAGGGCGGTGTTCGTAGAGATGCTCAGCAATCCCAATTCAACCGTCGTCGACATTGAGGCTATCGCCAAAATCGCGCACGACGCGGGCATACCGCTTATTGTTGACAACACGTTCGCGACGCCGTTCCAGTTCCGCCCGATAGAACACGGCGCGGACATCGTCGTCCACTCGGCGACAAAATTTTTGGGCGGGCACGGGACTGTAATGGGCGGGGTAATTGTTGACGGCGGGAAATTCGATTGGAAGCAAAACGAAAAATTTCCCGGGCTGACCAAGCCTACCGCCAGCTATCATGGGACGGTGATGACCGATTTGGCGGGGCCGGCCGCGTTCGCGGTGAAGATACGGGTTACGCTAATGAGGGACACCGGCGCGACGATCAGCCCGTTCAACTCGTTTGTGCTGCTGCAAGGGTTGGAAACGCTATCGCTGCGGATGGAGCGGCATACCCAAAACACGCTCAGGGTTATCGATTTTCTGTCGGCGCACCCCAAAGTGGAAAGCGTGAACCACCCGTCGACAAAATCGCGCCCCGACCACGAACTGTACCGGCGGTATTACCCGACCGGCGCCGGATCGATATTCACGTTCGAGGTGAAAGGTTGCGTTGAGGAAGCGAGGCGTTTCTGTGAAGCGCTAAAACTCTTCTCCTTAGTCGCCAATGTCGGCGATTCAAAATCGCTCGTCACCCACCCTGCCAGCATGACGCATTCGCAGTTGAATGAAAAGGAGCTGGCCGAGCAGGAGATCAGGCCGAATACTGTGAGGCTGTCGATAGGCACGGAGCACGTCGACGACATTATCGCCGATTTGGAACGGGCGCTTGGGAAATGATTTTGCGGAACTGCCGCTTGCACGAAACGATCGTCTTGGGTTTAAATCTGAGGGGATACTTCGTGCAGGCGGGGCCGCGACACAGAAAAAACTACTTTTTTTGAATCACATTGGAAATCGCGTACAGCGGATAAACTTCTATGTTGCCGATTTCTCCAAAATTTTCCAGCGATGTTCTAATCCCCATCTCACTATTTTTCTCCTGCATGAACAGCCGCAGGCTCGGCATAGCCCCCCTTAGCCCAGATTTTACTTCTATCGGGACTATGCGCCCCCCTTTTTGTATGACGTAGTCGACCTCGGCGCTGCTCTGCTTTTTTTCCCTGTGCCAGTAGTAGAGGTGGTACGGTATGTGGTACGGGGACGCTTTCAGTATCTCAAGCCCGGCAAACATTTCTGCCAGCGCGCCCATGTTTATGGTTTTGAAATCTTCGGCTATCATGATTTGCGAGGCGTCAAAGTCGAGAGTCCGCAAGAATATTCCTGTATCCAACGGCAACATCCTCCTCCGCTTAAAATTCGCGCCCGCCCCAAGGGGGATACCGTTTGCGGAAGTGTGCGTGACGGGGATCACGAGGCCTGCCATTATAAGCAGTTCGAGCGATTGTTTGGCTTGAACGTTGCTTAGCTGTCCGACGCGCTCATAAACAAATTTCCCCTCAATCTGATTGGCGACCGACTCAAACACGCTTTCAATATGCAGGGGGGACGCCTTTTTTTTGTATTTCGCGAAGTCGTTTTTGAGCGAGGTTACTAAATCGTCTATCGCCATCTGGCTTTTCAGAAAGTTGTTTGTCTCAATGTACCTTGCGACAGACTCGGGCATCCCCCCGACGACAAGGAAAATTTTGAACAGTTTATTCAGTTCGTTATGCACAGGCTCCGACAACGGTTTTTTTGGGCTTGCCTCCCTGTAAGCCTCAATTAGCATATCTTTCTTCTGCGCGAGCAAAAATTCTTCAAAGGAAAAGGGGTACAAAAACAACGAACGTATCCTGCCGACAGCAAAGGAAGCCATCTCCTCTATGGCAAATTCTAAAAGCGAACCGGCCGCGATCAGATGCAATTCCTGATATTTTTCGTAAAAATACCTGAGCTTGGCCAAAGCCGCCGGACAACTTTGAATTTCGTCAAAAAATACGAGCGTCTGACCCGCCACAATATCTTTCTGATAGAACAGGGATAACTGTTTGCAAATATCCTGCGGGGAATTAAACCGCTCAAAATAAATATGAACCTCCTTATCGTCCTCAAAATTTATTTCCACATAGTTTTTAAACGATTTCGCCAGATGACGGACCGTAGACGACTTGCCTACCTGCCTCGCGCCGCGCAAAAGCAAAGGTTTTCTGTTATCCTCTTCTGCCCATGAACGCAAGGCAAGGTCTATTCTCCGCTCAAAATAACCGTTTTTTTTCACGAAAACGCAGGTCCTTTACAGTAATGAATAGTGGCGATATTACATAAAATAGTTGATTGGCATTAAAAAGTCAAGGCAATAATTGACATTTTTTGCAAAAAGTCAGGGTAAAATTACGGTGGTTTTGATAAAAAGTCAGGGTAAAATTACGGTGATTTTGATAAAAAGTCAGGGTAAAGTTACAGTGGTTTTGACAAAAAGTCAGGGTATATTATCAAGATAGACGCTGCTTCGCGCAGGCGAAAGGGGGCTTAAGATACCCGTAGATATTTATGTGCTTGGATTTTTTTGAAAAAATAGGTTTTAAAAATGTTTTTTATATGGTATAATAATGTATAATCATAATTGGTTGCGGCAAAATAGCTCAATTTGACATGATAGGGGAGTAATAATGAAAAAGATAAAAGACGTACAGGACGAAATTATCCGCCTGAAAAGTGAAAAAGACGTTTGCGTAGCCGCGCACAGTTATCAGGCGCGGGAGATTATAGAGGCCGCCGATTTCAGCGGCGATTCGTTCCAGTTGAGCGTGATGGCCAGCAAGGCCCCGCAGAAAACAATCGTCGTCTGCGGAGTCAGGTTTATGGCCGAAACCGTAAAAATTCTGTCGCCGGAAAAAACGGTCATCCTCGCAAACCCTGCCGCCGGATGCCCGATGGCCGAGCAGTTTGACAAGGAGCTGCTGACGGCGATTAAAAAAGCAAACCCAAACTACGCGGTGGTCGCGTACGTCAACACAACCGCCGAACTGAAAACGGTTTGCGACGTGTGCGTCACTTCATCCTCGGCGGTGAAAATTGTAAATCAGCTCCCGAACAGGGATATTCTGTTCATCCCCGACCAGAATTTAGGCGATTACGTCGCAAAACAGGTCCCGGATAAAAAAATCAAACTGATGCAGGGCGGCTGCCCCGTTCACGAGGCAGTAACCGTCCGCGATGTTGAAGACGCGAGAAAAACGCACCCCGACGCGCTGCTGCTAGTACATCCCGAATGTATCCCCGATGTCGTAGCGCTCGCGGATTTTGTCGGCTCAACCTCGGCAATTATGGAATACGCCGAAAAGACCGATCACAGCAATTTTATTATCGGCACCGAGATGAGCATAGTTGAAAACTTACAGTACAAATGCCCGGACAAGCGTTTTTATCCCCTCACAAAAGCGCTTGTCTGCCCGGACATGAAACTTACGACGCTTGCGGACGTCCTGCGCAGCGTAAGGGGCGATGGGGGAGAGGAGATCATCCTCGACGCAGCGACAATCGCGGCGGCGCGGGTTTGCATCGACAGGATGATTGAATTGGGCGGATGAGGGTCGTTTTGATAGAAAAATTAACACCGCCCCCTGCCAATAATGTATATTACCATCTGTACTGGAGAAAATTCAGGGGACGTTATTAACTGTGTTACGGAGAAATCAAAAATGGCTCTCAGGAAAGAGGAAATTACCCGCAAGCTGCTTCACCTGTTCGCCCTGCTCATGCCGGCCGGCATTTTTTACCTGCCGCACCCAAAATTTGAGGAACTGGCAGGGTTTGGCATCCCATACGCCGTACCAGTGGGGATTCTCGCGTTTCTGTTTTTCGGGTCGGTAATCGTTGAGCAACTCAGGTTTAAGGTGCCGGCAGTGCAGAAAATTTTCTACAAATGTTTCGGCCACATGTTGAGGCAGGAGGAGAAAGCCAAGGTTACCGGAAGCACTTTTGTCATCGGCGCGGCGTTAATCTGCTCAATAGTATTCGTCAACCGCCCGCACATATCCTTTATGGTACTGACCCTCTTCATATTGGGCGATGCAATCGCCGCGATTGTCGGGTTGAGCGTCGGGCGGATAAAAATCGGCAAAAAAAGCCTCGAAGGCAGCGCCGCCTGCTTTGCCCTGTGCATGATCCTGTTCTACGCCGCCTTTCCGTTCATGCCGTGGATTTTGGACACGTGGAACGGGAAAGTAAACCTCTTAATCGCCGTCGCGGCGTCGCTCTCCATAACAATTTTTGAGCTGATACCCTTGAAAATCACCCCCAAACTCGTAATAAACGACAATTTGGCGGTACCGGTGATAACGGGGGGGATTATGCTATTGATAGAGTGGGCGCAGTTTTGAAAACGGAATAAAAAGCCTGCCGCTGTATGCTATGGGGCAGGGCGTTGCGTGTGCAACGCCCCCTGTACTTACAAGGTAATGACTACTGCCCCATTTTTTTGATATGCGCCGCAATCTTGGCGTCCTCTTTTTGGATGTGATTAACAAGCCAGTCGCCGATATTGCGGACGATCTTGTTAATCGCTATCGGCGTGGGGCCGGTTTGCTTTAATTCCGTCGACAAATCGGCGACCACCTTTACGAAGCCTTCATGCAGCTTGCGGTGGTTCGGCAAATCCGGGTAGCTTGACTTCTCCTGCAACTTTTCCTCTTCACCAAAATGCCTCTTGGTGTACGAAACAAGAAAATTCAGGGTTGCGTTGACCTTGTCTGCCCCCTGCCCGTCCTTGCACGCTGTTAAGAGGTCATTGACCGCTTTAACCAGCTCCTTGTGCTGCGAATCAATAGTGATATGCCCCGTTTCCAGAGCGGCACTCCACGTAAAAGCCATAAAACATCTCCTTTGGTTAATGTTTGTATTTGCGTGTATACGATGTATGTCACGCATTTACACGCAAAAATTTAAATCGCCGGCTTTGCCGTCACAATAAACAATCTATGATTGATTAGCGATCATATAGCGCAAATATTTTTGGTTAGTGACGGCAATTTTACACCTACAAGATATCTCCCAAGTTCTCCATTCCGTCCGTTGTTACGTTTTTCAGGATTATGATCTAAGTATACATCAAAACAAGGGCTATTGCCAGTTTTTTTGCAAAAATGTTAATGACGATGTGGCCTGGGTAAAGTTAAAATTTTTGACTTTTCCACCTGCCGTGTTGTATTTTGTATATAATTTTCAATGGCAAACTGTTTTCAAGCGCCCCGAGCCACTCGTCACTAAAAGTGATTTTTTTTGTTTTATCCGTTGCGGTCATGTATATTATAAATGATGAACTTGACCGAAAGGAGACAAGCCCATGAAACATACCCTGATTAGCTTTGATTATGCCATGAAAGGCATTTTGCGCGACAAGGCAAACTTTGTTGTGTTGAGCGGTTTGCTGAGCGAGCTGCTGGGTCGGGATGTTGCTGTTTTTGAGATATTGGAAAGCGAGAGCA
>JAITFQ010000039.1 GCA_031281225.1 Chitinispirillales bacterium | reverse complement strand
TTTTGACTTTAAAAAAATCCCCACCCACACCCACCATAATATATATTGTATATACGCATTCAAGATTTACCCCCCACCCTCTCTAAGCAACACCGTCTTTTCCTTAAATACTCCGCAGTACAACAAAAAATCAATATTACTATTATTACTATTCACTATTCACAACCAAAAACCCTCTACCCGAAAGGACGGAGAATTTATGGAAGACGCTGTACACGAAAACAAAAACAAAACCTCAAACGCAAACGTAAACAAGAAGCACAAAGCCAGCTTGTTCAGCGGCCAGTTCAGCGACCGCCGAAACTTTCTTGAACTATGTAACGCACTCGCTGGCACCGATTACGACGAAAACACACCCATGATAGAAACCACGCTCGAAGACGCGCTCTTCATGGAACAGGTTAACGACGTGTCGTTTTTGGTAGACGACAAGCTCATGGTTTTCATAGAGCACCAATCTACGATAAATTTCAACATGGCCCTGCGCCTGCTGATGTATGCTGGTAGGATTTATGAGAAAGTAATAGACCCAAAAAGCCTATACCGCAACAAAGCTATACAAATCCCGCGGCCGGAGTTCTACGTCCTGTACAACGGCCCCGATGAGTTCCCGGAGAGGATGACATTGAGGCTGTCCGACATGTTTCCGCCTGACGAAAATAAAAAAAACGCGCCAGCCCTTGAACTTGTCGTGGAAATATACAATATTAATAAAGGGTACAACCCCGAGCTCCTGAGCAAATGCAAGGCTCTTTGCGAATACGAGACATTTGTGGAGCTTGTGGACAAGTACCGAAAGAAAACCGGCGACCTGAAAAAAGCGGCGAAGCTCGCCGTAGCCGAATGCTCGGAGCGCGGGATATTAACAAAATTCATACAAAAATTTGCCTCGGAGGTAGAGAATATGATTTTCACAAAATGGAATACGGAAGACGCCAAGGTGATCTGGCGGGAAGAAGGGCGGGAGGATGGGTTGGAAGCGGGGCGGAAAGAAATGGCCAAAGCCATGAAAGCCGAAGGGCTGGATGTAGCCACAATAGCAAAAATAACGAATTTAACGGTCGACGACATTTTGCGGCTGGAAAACACGGAGACAAAAAACATGATTTTCACAAAATGGAATACGGAAGACGCCAAGGTGATCTGGCGGGAAGATGGACGGGAGGAAGGCAGAAACGAAATTTTCGCCCTGCTTGAAACGGGTGTGTCGCTGGAAGAGGCTAAAAAAATGTTCAAACCCAAACAAAATACGCCCCAAAAATTGAGAACATGATTTTCACAAAATGGAATACATAGGACGCCAAGAAGATTTTGCGGGAAAACGGCTCCCCCCCCCTCCCCAACAAAACGGGCGTTGTGCGCAACGCCCGTACAAGTCCCTTTGTACCTCGATTTCGCCCAGTTCTAATATCAAATCTGAACCGCGGGGGATTTCTATTATTATGTCCCGCAGGCCTGAGGCTTGGCTGAACTTTATCCGGTACGATACGCCGGGGGTTAGGTTGCTTATTTGCAGGGTGCCGTCGCTGCCGGTGAAGGTGGCGCGGAGGGATGGGTCTTCGCGGCCGTCGGCGCGTTCTATGGAGGCGTAGGTGTGAATTACTGGGGCGCCGCGGCTTGTTATCCTTGTTAGCGCCAAGACGCCGGATCTGCCGCCGAGACGCAGGGCGTAGCCTTGCTGGCGACCGCCCTCGGTGAAGAAACGGTTGTTGTCGGGCATCGCGCCGGATGGGATGTCGGCGAGTACCAACATCATGGTCGTTGGGGAATATGTGCCTATGCGGTTTTCATAGGCGGCGCCTAGACGGCCGCTGCGGCTGTGATAACCCTGATTGAATCCCTGCATACCGGTGTATACGCTCGCGCCTTTCAGGTCGTGCTTCGCGTCTATAAGCGCGAAACTGCCGTAGGTCGGGCGGCCAAACGCCCACAGGCCGTCGGCGAACATGAAAGAGCCGGCGAACACCGCGTTGAGAGCGTGAGTCTGGCCGCTGGAAAAAGCGGAACTGTTATTCGCGAGATTGTAGCCGCCCGAAAGAACGGCACGGTTGTAGGTATGGCCGAAATTTGCCCGAAGACCGGGGATTTTAGGGTCAAAAATGTCGGGCACGCCAACATTCGCCGAGTAAGACTGAGCGCCGACGCCGGTCTTGGCGTTCTGCCACGACCAGCCGAAGTCCGCGCCGCCGCTTACACTCAGACGCACACCGTCGTCCGGGACAATTTCGTACTCCGGGCCGTCGAAATTGGGGTCGGCAAGCACCGAATCAGGGTACTCAATTGGCCTGAGGACGAGCGGGCTGTAGCCCATGCCCGTGCCGATGTTGGCCGAGGCCGAAAGCTGGTGCCCCTTGTAACCGCTGCCAAGGGTCGCCCCAACGCCGAAACCGTGGTTCATGCCCAGCGTAAAGTACGGCCAGCGCTCCTCGCCGACTACGCTCACGCCAGCGCTGAAACTTATGGGTATCCGCATGAAAGTCTGCGACACACGCACGCCGTAGTTGTAGCCGAAAGGCACGTAGGCGGCGGCGTTTCTCTCGGTCATTCTGAAAAAGTTCATCCCCCCCATCCCCGACACGCCGCCCCTGAAAAAACCAAAGCCCAAATTTCCCGAAAAGCCGCCCATCGTTGAATTTTGGGCCGGCTCCTCCCTGCCCCTGAACGGGTCGCCATTATAACTCTCGCCTAAATAGTACCCCCTGAGCGATAGCGATATGGGCGGCAGAAGCCCGCCGTCAGGGCCGCCGCCCATCCTTCTGTTTAGGCGGCTAATCGCAAGGCGCGTGTTGGGCAAAAGACTGACGTCCACGCGTTCGCCGAACGGTTCGTCCGCGCCCGGCGTGTAGTTCGCGGCGCCGCGGATGTCCAGCCAGCCAAACTTGCCCAAATTCCAAGCGATGTAAAGGCTTGCCACGCTGTTATAGCGCGATGAAGCGCCCGTCAGCCCCGCGCTCGCCGAGTTTGAGAGGCCGTATTGCAAATCAAAACTCGCGGCCGGGTCGTCGATAACGTACTCATAACACGCCGGCGACGGAACCTGCTCGCGGCGGAATCCGGCTGCCGCCGAATAGCGCACCTCCCCCCTGCTGATATTGCGCGCGTTGCTCAATATGTACTCAAACGGCACCTCGTCTACGCTGCCGTCGTCCATGCGGAGTACGAGCCGCACCCTGTTGCGCCCCGGATCGCCGCCAAAACCGCTTATTTCGTGATGGCCCGCCGGCAGGAAAAAACGCTGTTGGTAAATGCCATCCATGTATACCTCCACGTGCCCGGGGCTGGGCATGAAAAACGTAACGCTGCTCTCCTCGTCGCGCGGGCTGCCGCCGAAAAAGCGCTGGTTGTACTCATACCGCACCCCGCCGACCGACCCGCCGCCAAAATCCAAACCGATGTCGCCGGCGGAAAATTTGGCGCTGCGCGAGATAATGTCGCGCGAAAGAATTATGTTGCCGCGGTGGTAGTTTTCCCAGTCAAACGGCTGGCCGGCGCTGGGCTCCCGCAACCAAGCCCCACCCTCCAAAACCCAGCCGAGCGTCATAAAAACCCCGTTGAAAGTGGCGTTTAGCGGTGAACGGTGATAACTCCCGACACTAAACTTTTCGTCAAGCACCGCGTAATTGAGGTGCGAATAGGTAAACGACTCGCTCAAAAAATAGTTCACGTAAAAAGAGAAATACGCCGGCTTCACCCGCTCGCCGCGCGGTATCCATACATAGCCGCCTTGCAGGTTTTTGCGGTGAAGCGTTTTATCCTCCGACCGGATTGTGACGCGCAATTCGTAGGCGGACTCGTCCGCGGCCACCGTGTATCCGGCGGCCTCCATCACGGCGCTGTTAAAAAAGCCGGTCGAATCGCCGGCGGCCGCGCGAAGTTCGGGGAGGACGAGGATGTCGAGAGCCTCGGAAAGGGCCGGTGAGATAAAATTAAAGGAGGAGAAATCGGCGGTGTATACCACCTCGGCAGGCTCAAGCCTGTGCCCCTCCACAAAAACGAGCAGCATGATGTTACGCGGGCGCTCAGGGGCAGCGCGGCCAAAAGCGAGCATGAAAAGCTCTTCGCTTGACAACTGCCCCAACTCCTCGCGCGTGGCGGGGCGGCGCACGGGGGCTGCGGCAGGAACGGGGCGGGGGGCGGCGTCTGCGCTGCCGATATTGCCATCATCACCGGCGCCAATCTGCTCTGCGCTACCGATATTGCCATCATTATCGGCGCCAATCTGCGGGGGGGGCAGACGGACGGGCGCCGCGTCCACGGTGTCAATATCATCAACCGGAACGATATCAAAACCGGTCTCCCAAGCGGCGCCCGAAGCGGCCAGCGACAGTATTATCATAATCAAAAATGTTGGTAACCGCATTATTCCCGCACCGCTGCCCGTACCGTTAATTCGCCCCAAACGTAATCTCCCTCCCCGTCACCGCGCGGCTGTACGGGAACGTAAACCTGCGCCTTTCGCCGGGCAGTATGGAGTTTTTCTTGCCTGTGAAAGCGCGTATTTTCTCGTTGCCGCCGATGGTGATTACAAGGTTGTCGCCGCCTTGGACGCGCCCGCGGCTTCTGTTTTCAACTATCACCTCTATCATGCCGCCGCCCAGCGCCCTTGATGAAACGAAAGTCAGGCTGCCGGGCCGGCCGGTCTCGAAAGCGATAACCGTGTAGTAGCTCACGAGCGTATTTATGCCCGTTCTTACCCCCTCGTCATCATCGCCGATGGGTAGCATGACCTCTCTTGAAAAAAGGTTGTAGGTCTTGTCGGACGTAACCCTGCCGGGCCCGCTGTATACCACCTGCACCCGCTGCCGCTGCCCGGGCCGCAGTATCACCTGCGCGGGGTTTACCGCGAAATGTGGGGCCCTGTTCAGGCCGGTGGTCACGTTTTCGCCGTCCATGTCTACCCTGCGGTCTACGACGCTGAGTTCGACGGCCATAGGGGG
This sequence comes from Chitinispirillales bacterium, assembly GCA_031281225.1. Lineage (GTDB taxonomy): Bacteria > Fibrobacterota > Chitinivibrionia > Chitinivibrionales > Chitinispirillaceae > GUT77. Next base: position 3,314 of record JAITFQ010000039.1, on the reverse strand, counting down.
CCCGCCCGTGTGCACCACTTCCACCCATGCCACCTTTTCGTTGACGCTCGCGTTAAAGATTATGATGGGCGGTTCTAACAGAAACGCGCCGAACGATACGCCGGTAAAACAAAATACCGCAACAGCCATTAAAAAACGTGTACGCAAAACAAAACCCCTTTCGTTTATGATTTTTTATTGTGAGTATACGACGTATCTCACGTATTTGCAAAATCCAAGTATTACCGCCCGCGGCGGAACATCCCTTTGGTTGACCCCGCCGGAATGCCGCGCGCGCGGCGCAGGCGCGCTTCTATCTCCTCTTCCGGGTCATCCCCGTTATCGCCGGCGCCCGGCGCAATCGTAACCGGCGGCCCCAAAACCTCCGCCGCGACCTGCACAACGTCTGTGTAGGAACCGCCCTCCGCGCCGGTCAAATCATCGGCGTTTACGACGCCCCAAAGCTCTATTTCATAAGTTTCCTGCACGTCCTCGGCCCAAAAAAAAGCCTCGTAAACACGCCCGGCGCCTCTGTGATTTTCGCCCGACAGCGCCTTCACCATCACATGGTCGTGGGAGTTTCTGTAACGCAGCTCCAAATTCTGCAAACGGAGCGCGCGCCCCCCGCCCCGCCCCTCTTCTCTCCGTTCCCTATTCCCCCGTTCCCTGTCCCCCCGTTCCTCCTCCCGCCGGCCGCCGCCTGCGCCGCGTTCACGGCGCAAGACCCCGCTGTTCTCGAAAACCAGTTGCAAAACAAAAGGGACGGCGTCTGGATTTTCGAGCGTAAACCAGCCGTAGCACCGGCGTGCGCCGTCACTGCCGTCTAAACCCGAAGCGGTAAGTTCGGCGCTGCCGACCGCCATGCTCACAAAAGGGACGGTAACCCACGCGACAGTATCCGCGCCGATCATGTGGGGCGGCGTGTTGGGGTTGATAATCGGCAGGCGCGAAAACGCGGGGGCTGCGAATGCCAAAACAAACAAAAAAACATGCGCGGCGCCCAACCGCCCGGCAATACCGTTTCTATTGTTATTCATAATTACGCCTTTTTGATAATGCGACTTCGGCAGGCTCAGCCACCGGTTCGTTCAGGCCGTTACCTAAAACGACAGAAGACGCCGGCCTCGAAAGACCGGCGCCGTGAAACAAACGCATTCATCCATCTCATCACAGACACATCCGACACACCCCGCCCGTAGGGGCGCGATTTATCGCGCCCGAATAACGGGGATGGGACGCATTATACATATCAATATGTGCCCCAAAATGTGAAGATGATGTCTTCGGTGTAGGAACCGTTGTCGTTCAGCGCGTTCATTAACTGGTCCGCAGTAACGGCGGTGGTTCCGTCTACTCTCGTCAATCTGGCGTTTACGTAGAAACCCATCGCGCGGTGGCGGACGGGCCCTGCGGCGGCGCCGACGCCTACAATCCTGTCTTCGCCGTTAACCTGAACGTTGTTCCAGCCGGCGAGAGAACCTGTTCTGTCAGTAGCACTTCCGGCGGCACCACCACCAGCACGAACCGCGTGCGAGACGATGGGTGTGAAAAAGGGAAATTCGATAGGGTTATCATTCGCACCTCCGCCAGCAAAAAAACCGGGAATATTGATCTCTGTAATATCACCACCAGCTCCTACACTTGTACCAACAAATTGTCCGGTAGCTGTCACTCTGTTGGTAGCGGTGTTTGCGGTTACCGCACTAGAACCACCATCTCCACCCGAACCCCAATCCCAAGCAAGTCCAGCCACAATCGGAGCCGCCAACGCTTGCGCAACCGACGCCTTATAATCTTCATCAGGGTCATTAAGATCAGCCAAAATAACAAACGATTCCGCGCGGGTCGGAACAGCAAATACACCTGTTCCCGCTGTTCCCAATCCTGCCAAAACATCATAAACGCTATCTGTGGCCGCGAAACCTCCTATCGTTCCTATTCCAACCGTCACAATTACACTATCATCCGATACTCCCGCACCATCCGGTATCCTCAAAAACGCTCCCCTGTACGCGAACGAAGGGTCTACCATTTGGGGATAGGTTCCGGGCTGACAGCCGATAACCGGTCCGAGTATTCCGGGCGCAGGAGACGGGCCACGAATTTCGTTCACCGCTCCTCCTGTACAAGTAAGGTCTTCTGTATTGTCAACCATTGGCGCGTTTTTATGAACGTGCGTTGGGCTGTCATCCCCATCCTCAAACGCCCTCATTAAGAACCCGCCGTTAGCGGTAGAAACAATGAGGTCCCATTGTTCAAAGTTGGTCTCAACAAAAACATAACCCAAGTTACCTGCCCTGCCGGTGGTGGGCGTGGCCGGATTCAGGTTAGCTAACCCCAAGGGCGTTTCTGTTGCCGTCAATTCCCTCTGCTGGTTAAAAACCAGTACCGCCGCGTGCCAGTCATCCCTTTCGATGTCATGCGAGACCGTGAACCTGCCCTGCGTTCCGTTCCCCCAGTTGTCGCTTTCAGTAATTGTCATTCTGTTCGGCGCCTGAAAATACGGGTGCGTCACATTCACTGCCTGCGCCGCCGCCATCCCCGCCAAGCACGCCACCACCGTCCCCGCCAAAATTCTTTTCTTCAAGCTCATACATCTACTCCTTTAATAAGGTTATTAGAATGAATATTTTTTTTCCTGCTTTTGTACTGCTTTTTCGTTGCCCTGTCCATCTTTGTCCCTCCGTGTTACTCAGTCCTCGCGTATTTTGCCCGTTTGTTTTGGCATTGTTGGCCGCGATAAATCGCGCCGTTACGTTTGGCCTGCCCGTCGTTTCTCTATCCCTTGTGTCACCTTTTCACGGCGTTCTCCCGCCGTCCCCCCCTCCGTCCTCCCTGCCGTATCGCCCCTTTAACCCTCTTTTTTCGGGTTGAAGGGAGTGGTTGCGCATACCCTCCTCCTGGATGGTTTATGAACTATTTTACGCCGCAAAAAGCCGCCCCCCGCAAAAAAACGGGTCCGACCGGGCAAAAATAAGCCCGCAGTATTTAATATCGGCGGCCTATAAGAGAAACTTTAACCTTTTTTCTCAATTTTCAGCATTTTTTCAAAATATCTCACTGCTCCCTACGTTACCTGCGTGGAATCTACGTGACTTTACGTCCGCGTAACATCCGTTTTATGACGTCACGAGGAATTTCTTCTCGGCCTCTTCGATGGAATGGCCACTTTTCAGGAATTGCAGGAGTTGCGCCGCGGTTTCCTGCCGTTCCTCTTGCTTCCACCCCTGCTCATAGTCTGCGAGGTGGCCTTTGCTTTCCCAGTATTTCAGTGCTTTTTTTATCCCGTCCACTTTTGCCTCCTTTAATAAAATTTCACCATTTATTGAAAACAT
>JAITFQ010000035.1 GCA_031281225.1 Chitinispirillales bacterium | reverse complement strand
GAATTTATCCGTTTTTCGCCGTCTTGGAGTTGGTGGGTGCCGGCTTGAACCATTTTTATTTTGAGATTTTTGATGTCGTAGACACCGGCTAAAATCACCGATTGAAAGGAACTGTCATCGCCGTCGTTACGAAGCAGGTATTTATCCCGCAACATCCCCAAAAATTTCAAAAATATGAAATTGTTCGAGGATTTATCTACTTCGTCTATCATCAGAACAATCTTTTTATCGCGGCAGACTTTGGTTAAAAAATCATCTAACAGGTCAAAAGTCGTAACCGAATCATCTTTCCAGACTTCCGCCTCCGCCGGCAGCCCCTTAGATCTTAAATATTTTGCGCAACGATTGAATAAACCCTGACAAAAGCCGGCTTCTGTCTCAAACATAGTGTCACTCACAGCCTCAAAACTGATTTTTATTACATAATATTCCTTCGGCAGCCGCTTCTCCAATAGTGAAAGCGTCGTGGTTTTACCGTATTGCCGGCCGCGATTTATGGAGAAATAGTCCCCCCGCTCCACGAATTGCATTATTCGGGAGATCTTTTCACCCGTATCCGCCATGTAATTGCGGTGAGGGACACAAAGACCGGTTACTGTGAATCTGCGCATGTCATCTAAAATAGTATTTGGCGGCGGAGATGTGGTAATTTATTTTTCGGTGAATGGGGCTTCGACAGGCTCAGCCACCGGGCCGCGGGACCCGTTGCCTCCCGGCGCGTTTATCGTCCCGGTGGCATAGCTTTGAGTGATTGTGCCGATAAACGGAACTGGGAGGGCGCAATCAACGTTGGTCCGGCTTCGCGGCTGATGTAGAGGCCGCTTATTGTGTATCCGCCTCCATCAAATATCCCCGTAAACGCCCCTCATCAAGTAAAAAGTAAGGAGGGTACGAGTAGCCATGGACTCGTACCTTTTTCTCCCAATCGTTAGGTCACGGGAGATCCTTACATAATATAGTTTATTACGCAGCAAGCGAGCGCAATTCGCTTCTACGATGTTATCCCCTATATCTAATAAATCCCTGAGACAATCAAAAGTGTTACTTTTTTTTAAATAAGAGGAATTAAAGGAGTGTATGTAATGAAATTTTCGAATTTTCAAAAAATAATATTTTTCTTGCATTCCCCTGCGCAATATATTATTTTAGTGATTCGCGGTCGGATTTTGCGGCCGGGAGCAGGCATGAAAAAAAAACACCGGGCCAGTAACTCAGCGGTAGAGTATCGCCCTTTTAAGGCGGGGGTCGAAGGTTCGAATCCTTCCTGGCTCATTCTTTTGTAGGGGGCGGCTGCATAGCCGCCCGTTTTTTTTGATGTGGAAATAACAAAACTATCCGACATCTTCGCCTCCGTCAGGTTTCCGGGGCTCGCGCGGTACTGCGAGCCGAGGCCCAAGGCCGCTCTGTTTAAGGGGATGGCCGACGGGGCAGGTTGCGCCTTTTTGGCCGCCGACCTCTTCCGCCAAGCGTCAACGACTGTACTCATGCTCACGGAAAACGCCAAGCGCGCCGAGCAGTTAGCCGGCGATTGCAGGGCGATTTTGGGGGACGACGACGCGGTCGCCCTCTTCCCGTCGCGGGACGCCGTTCCATATAATATGAAATCGCCGTTCGGCCCCACCACGGAAGCGCGGCTGAACGTTTTGTCAAAACTTCTCAACGGGGAACGCCTCTTAGTCGTCGCACCGGCGGCAGCCCTCCTGCAAAGGCTCACGCCCGGGCGCAAGCTGTTCAATTCTGTCATCCACCTCGAAACGGGCACGGAAGTCCCCATCGACAGCATGACGAAATGGTTAGCCGACAGCGGGTTCCGGCGGGAAAATCAGACAACGGATATCGGCGAGTTTTCGGTGCGCGGGGGGATTTTGGACGTGTACCCGTTTCTGTCGGAAAACCCGTACCGCGTTGAGTTTTGGGGAGATACCGTAGATTCCATCCGCAGCTTCGATGTGTTTACGCAAAAGAGCGTCGGTTCGCATAAATCGATTGAAATCATGCCGATGCGCGAGTTTTGCTTCTCGGACGGGCAGGTTGAAGCGGCGATAGAAAAAATGTTCGACGGCGCGGCAGCGCTATCCGTCGACAAATCCGCCGTCCACAAACTCGAACACCAATGGAAAAGTACGGGCGACCCGGAGGGGATAGAGTGGTTCCTTCACTGGTTTGACGTTGAAAGCGTGTCGGTTTTAGACTATTTGCAAAACGACGCCATCGTCCTGTGGGACGGGCTTGCGCCGATAGAACGCAGGCTCGGCGAGGCGCGGGCTAATTACACAAATCATAAGGATAGGGTCCCCGAACTTTTCGCGCCGCTTGTGTCGCCGCCCGATAAGCTGCTGTTCGACGACACGACGGTCATGGAGGAGCTGTCCTGCTACGACCGCGTGTTTATCGACACGCTCGACTGCCCCGAAGACGCGGCGGTATTTCCCGTTTCGTTCACGCCGCTTCCGCCGGTTCAGAAAGATATCGACGTCATCGCAAGCGAGATCCGTGAACGCGCGGGACAGGGGTACCGGTGCGTGGTCGCCTGTTCCAGCACGGGGCACGCGGAGAGGATGGTTACGCTTTTAGGGGATACGGCGCAGTTCGTTGAGGTTTGCGTACCGTCAATTCACGCGGGGTTTATGTGCGGCGATGTTGATGGCACCGATAAAAACCGTCTGTTGATTTACACGGAATCGCAACTGCTTAACCGTTCATACCGCCCCGTCAAATCCAAAAAAAAGCGGTCGGGGATGCCGCTGACGGGTTTTGACCAGCTTGTGCCGCAGGACATCATCGTGCACGAAGACCACGGCATAGGGCAGTTTGCCGGCGTGGAGCGGATAAAAACCGGCGGCAATATAACCGACTGCATGGTGATAACCTACGCCGAACGCGCAAAAGTTTACGTGCCAGTTGAGGATTTTCACAAGGTTCAGAAATACGTCGGCAAGGAGGGTATCGCGCCGGCGCTGTCGAGGATCGGCACGGCGTCGTGGGAGAAGTTGAAAGAGCGCACGCGCGAGAGTTTGCGCGAGATGGCTAAGGAGCTTATCGAACTTTACGCCAAGCGTCAGTTTTGGGAGGGGATAAGTTTCGCGCCGGATAGTGTCTGGCAAAAAGAGTTTGAGGACTCGTTTATATATGAGGAAACGCCCGATCAGCTGCAAGCGATAAAAGATGTCAAGCATGACATGGAGTCGTCCCGCCCTATGGACCGCCTGATCTGCGGCGATGTCGGTTTTGGCAAGACCGAAGTCGCCATACGCGCGGCGTTCAAGGCGGCGATGTCGGGGTATCAGGCCGCGATTTTGGCGCCCACGACGATACTCGCGGCGCAGCATTTTACCACATTCTCCGAGCGCATGTCAAACTTCCCCGTCCGCGTGGAATCGATGAGCCGTTTCAAGAAGCCCAAGGAGCAAAAGGCGACGCTCGAAAAACTCGCCGCCGGACAGGTTGACATTTTAATCGGCACGCACCGGATACTGTCACAGGATATAAAATTCAAAAATTTGGGCCTGCTGATAATCGACGAAGAGCAGCGTTTCGGCGTCAAGCATAAGGAGGCGCTCAAGCAGCTGCGCTACAAGGTCGACACGCTTTCGATGACCGCCACCCCCATCCCGCGCACCCTGCACATGTCGCTTGTCGGCGCGCGCGATCTGTCGATAATCAACACGCCGCCGCGAAACAGGCTGCCGATCGAAACGCGGGTCGCGGAGTATCACGACGAGCTTGTCAAAAACGCGATTGAGAACGAGTTGGAAAGGGGCGGGCAGGTTTATTTTGTAAACAACCGGATAAAAAATATCCCCGCGCTGCAAGACGACCTCGAACGTCTGGCCCCGAGGGCAAGAATCATTAGCGCGCACGGGCAGATGGACGAAACGGAACTCGAAGCGATTATGCGGGAGTTTATCGCGGGGCGCTACGACATACTTCTGTCTACGGTGATAATCGAAAACGGGCTTGACATCCCAAACGTCAATACCATAATAGTAAACCGCGCCGACGCTTTGGGGCTGTCGCAGCTCTATCAATTAAGAGGCCGGGTGGGGCGTTCGTCGGAGCAGGCCTACGCTTTTTTCCTGACGCCCAATTTCAAGCAGGTGAGCGAGGATTCCCTCAAACGGTTAAAGGCGCTTGAGCAGTACACCGATTTGGGCAGCGGTTTTCAGATAGCGATGCGCGATTTGGAGATACGCGGCGCGGGAAACATTTTGGGCACGCGCCAACACGGATTTATAGCCGCGGTCGGCTTTGAACTCTACTGCCGGCTACTGCAAGAAGCCGTCGACGAGATCAGGGGCGAGGGGGACGACGGTAAACCGAAACTGCCGGAAACACGCCTTGAAGTCCCGCTGCAAGCCTACATCCCCACTGAATTTATCGCGAACGGTTCCACGCGCATATCCATATATCAGGAGATGTCGTCCCTCAAAACCGTGGAGGAATTAGCCGAAACGGAGCGCGGCCTGTCGGACAGGTTCGGCCCGATACCGGAAAGCGTCAGCGCGCTGGTACTGCTTATGAAACTGAAAATACTCGGCCGGCTCGCCGGATGTGCGCGGGTGGCAATCACAAAAGACGGCACGCTGAGCATTTTTATCGACGGCGATCAGGAGGCCGCAAAAGAGCGGATCAAGCATTTCTTTGAATCATCAAAAGACTACGAATTCGAAATAATCTACGACGCCCAGATACAACTACGGACAAACCTGACATCCGACACCATACCCCAAATGGCAATCGAAACAGCCGCCATACTCGAACAAGCAATTTTGATTTGTGACGGCGAAAGCCGGTGATTTTAGATTTTCTGATTCGCAAACGAAAGACCCCGATAGCAGCGTATCAGTTCATGAAAGAAAACATTCAAAAGATAATAACCCGCAGAAGATAACAAAAAGAAAGCGGAAGACTTGCGTCTTCCGCTTCCCTTAACTTAAACCTAACTCAACCGCATGCGCCGAAAGACTCTTCGAAGGACCGCGGGGCCCGGGGCGGGCTGTGCGGATTGCAACCCTTGCGGCGCACTGTTTG
>JAITFQ010000138.1 GCA_031281225.1 Chitinispirillales bacterium | reverse complement strand
TTGATTTTATAAACTACATCACGGCCTCTTTGCTGATAAATCATCTCTCCATCATATCCGCTGATGTGCGCAAATTCCATATCCATTGTCAACGCTATTATCAGGCGTGGGTCATGCTCGTGTAACTTATTTTTGAGTTCTGCCTCCTCTCTTTCCAAATCAAACCATCTTCTCAGTTCATTTTTTTGGATATCGCTACGGGCAGGCCAGGTTCTGACCTGTCTATTCCATATATCCCGTTTCGGCCCTCTCCGCTCTTCCGGCTCGTTTTCCATCACGGGAGGGGCTCTTCTGCCACGTTCTTTATTTAGTAAAATTTCTCGCTCTTCAGTTATTTTGGCCATGAGTCGAATGCCGGCAAAAAACTTGTATTCGTCCGTACTATTTCGGTTTAGCGAAACAAGCAGGCGGCCTAAATCTACCGTGTCTTTTCCACTAATTCCGGTTTTTTCGCCAAAAAATTCATACCTGCTGTTTATCGTTTCTTCTATATCATTTTTTTTAATTTTCGATTCTTTATAATTTTTTCTGATTTCAGAAAGGTTAGAAAGTTTATTACGTAATTCCTGTTGATTTGGATATGCTATCTGTAACATACTGCCTTTTTGATTTATAATATCTAAAAACTGATTAATGTTTGTAAAATGCGCAGGTCGCACAAAGTCCGCTCTAACTTCACTTTCCGCGATCAAAAGTTCTTTACGTTCCTCCAGCGTCAGCTCTTCTATTGACATTGACGATAGCTCATTATTCCACCTGTCCTCTATCGATAACAATTCGTCGTCATATTTCCTCAAGTTTAACAAGGCTTCATACAATAGCGGCCACGGCCATGTATTAATACCATTATGATGCACGTGGGCGTCTATCATGCCGCGAACTTCAGAAGCCATCTCACCGGAATATATAGCATTGGCTCTTGTACCCATAATAATTCACCCTCACAAAGAAAAAGTTGAAATGTTTTTAGAAAATTTTTCCGTTTTTATCTCCTCTCCCTCAGCACCTTCGCCGGCACGTCAAATCCTCGTATAATAGTTTCATCAAACAGGGCGGCCGCGTTACTTTGTATGGTAGATGTTACGTGGGCGGTGTAGATGTTTTGGACGTTTACCGACCAGCGGGCATTGTAGCGGCTTCGCGCTAGAGACTCAATTCTGGCGGCGTCAAACAAGCGGGCAATGGACCACTCTCCGGCGAAGCGGAGTTCCCCTGCCTCTCTGCCGGCGGACGCGATCCGCAGGACGATGGTTTCTGCCGCGCCCGAGGAGCGGCTCATGGTCACGGGGAGACCGCCTGAGAAGTCGAACGGTTTGTCGCCGATTGTAAAATGTACGGTGCCGAAACTCGACATAAACGGGGAGAAGGAGATATCCTGCTGCGATGCGCCGCCGTCGTTTCTGAAAAAGGCGGCGGTAATCCTGTCGGCGCGGTTTATGCTGTGCAACGCCTCATCGCTCACAAAAACTGAAATCGGCGGCGTGGCGACGAGCGCCCAGCCCCTCGGCGTACGCTCAATAAGACCGGTCAGATTTTTGTCGATATGTTTCCACAGTACGCCGCTTTGCGGTTTGAAAAACTCCTCAAAATCTCTATACGGCGCGTCGGGGGCGTTTTTGTCGAACGGATAACGGGCGGACAGCCTCTCGTTGAAATATTTAGTGACCTCGCCGGCCCATGCCTCTTCCAGTTCGGCGGATACGGCTCTGACTAATAAGGTGGCGGCATGGTCGAACGGGACTTCAAGCAAACGTTTTATTATAGACGACGCCTCGTCGGGTATACTGGCGTACGCTCCCGCGAGATTCCGGCGGGCTTGTGATATCGGGTTTTCGCCGCGCGACGCGAAAGCGGCGACGAAGCCGCCGCGCTCGGTGCACTGCTTTATCGTTTTTGACAACTCTGCCAAATCATTGCGGTACTTCAAAAATCCATCCCCTGTCAAAAACTCTTCTACGGGGCCGAATGTCTTTTTCGCCTCGTCGAAAGGGTCGGGTATATTCCGCGTGAGATTGAGGAGGTCGCCGCGCAATTTGTTTGCCGCGCCGGAAACCTGCCCTTTAATATCCGCTATCGACATTTTTTTAGACGATATCTCAGGAATCGTGGTTTCGAGAGGCGGCTGCGTCGCGAGGGAGCAGGCGATAGCAAGCGTTCTGCCTATCTCGGATCTTTGCAACGAGAGTTTTTCGAGGTCGCCGGCGAACGCCGTCAAATCGGACGGAAGGTTCACTGCGGAGGCGCGGATAAAGTCGAGCCACCGGCCGCGCAGGTCTTTCGTGTAAAGCGCCACCAGTTCGGAAAGCAGTTTTTCCTCATCCACCGGCACCCTCGCCGGCCCCGTTACCCAGTTGTTTTTGAAGGGGTCTTTCGATGCGTCTATAAGCGCGGCGTAAACGGTTTGCTCCCAGCCTTCGCGCGTATAGAGAACGCTCACCTCGCGGCCGTGCTGAACAATTTCGCTTTTACCGGCAATCCTGCTCATCGGGACGGCGCGCGGCGGCGAACGCAAACGTTCAATCGTTGCGGTGTAAACCGTCTCGGCCCGCGGTGTACGGGCGAGTTTTTCGCGGGCGGCAATTATAACCGACTCATTCGGAGGCAAAGACAATGAACCGTCAGCGGCAAATCTTATTACTGCGCGGATATTGTCCTGCAAGATTTTTGAGTCTATGGAATTATAATGCTGTCCGAGAGACACTCTTAAAGACCGCTCGACGGCCTCGGCGACCGCCGCAATGTCAAACGCGGGGGCGTTTGACGGGTATCCGCCCGTGAGCAAAAGATACGCTTCAAGGGAGCGGTAGAGGCTCTGATGCTGGTCGGCCGTCGGCTCGCCGCTGCGTTCCGCCCTTTGCAGGATAGACGCTTCGAGGCGTTCGGCGGCCGGTTTGGCCAGTATTTCCAGCGAGGCGGCAAGGTATACGTCCATAACTGCCGCGCGGGCCTTGCCGGTTCCGAAAATCATCCTGCCGGGGGGTAGATATTTCCCTTGCAGAAATTCGTATGACCGCAGCAATGTCGACAACGCGGCATACTGATTTTCAAGCGCCGGCCCGCCTTCAAACAGGGCGGCAAGCTCGGTCTTTGCGCCGCGTATATGCAGTACGTCGCGCAAACCGCTTCCGGGAATCAATATACACGCTATAATCCAAAGTAAGATAACAAACAGACAGCGGCAAATTTTCTTGAAGCGGTGGAATAGCGTCCCTTCCCCCGCCTCCCTTCTGCTGTGCTTCGCGCCGGGTATGACTTCGCCCAAAAGGACGCGGTTGGAAAACGCGGACGGTTTATCCGGTTCGCCGGCTTTTTCCATCATACCCGACGTGAAGAAAAACCCGCCGAGCAGCGGGCGGCTGCGGCCGCAATCTCCGAAAAACGCCCCGACAAACGCGGACAATTTACTTTCGAGAAGCAAAAATTCCTGCGACAAACGGCATATCGCCGCCCGTTCACCGGAGATGCCGGTTTTAACTGTTTCGTGGCGGTTGGTCATGGCAGACCCGGTATTGTCATTAAGCGCGCCGGGCAGTTTTCCGAGCAGTTCACGGCGGTTAGCGTTAACTACCCCCAACACGCACAAGTCTGCCAGAACGTCGTATAACTTTTTATAATGCGACGAAAAAAGCTCTTTCGGGGACTGTTTTGACAATCCGTCGCCGTAAACGAGCGACCCGGCGTAAGGCATACGCTCAACGATGTTTTTGTCTGAAAACAGTTCGCGGAACCCTTCGATTTTGTCGGACTTGTTGAACGCGAAATATACGGGTATCCGGTATCCGGTCATTGATACGATAGCGTCAGCCCGCCCGCGCAATTCGGCGGCGATTTTGTTTATCTGCGGCACATCGGATTTTATGATGTCGCCTACGTCTACGACCATCAACACCCCGTCTATCGCCCGTTTTCTCCATAACCTCTTCTTCTTCAACTCGGCATAAAACGCTTCCAGCCGGGTTACGGACGCGGCCTGTTTTTTCGCGCTGGATTTCTTCTTCCGCCGCTTCTTACCACCGGCCTCCGCCTGTTCATTATTTCCGGTTTTGGGCGTCGTCTGCCCCGTTCCGCCGATACCTGATACGTATACCGCGTTCTCCGAGAAAAACCACGCGGGCGTTTCGCGCCGGGACATTGAATTGGCGTCCGGATAAAGATATTCGCAAACCAATCCTGATTTGGTTAAGAGCGTCGTTTTACCGCTTCCCTCATTGCCGCAAAGCAGCAGCAAGGGCCGGCTGGAAAGATCAATCCGCCGAAAGAACGCCATCATAAGAAATTCTCCAAAAATTTCAGGAAATCGACAAGCGCCGGCAGGTAGAAAGCGGCAACCGTAATCATTGACAGGGAGAACATGGCAAACAGGCACTTCCGCAGACTCAAAAACTTCTTCCGCGCATTCCCGCGGCTGGCTAACGCCGGCACTCCTTGCCCATTCCGCATATCGGTCAGCGTGGCGCCCAAACTCTCGAAACGTTCCCGCAGCCCGCTCTGACCGCCGGCGCCGTACATCCCCTTGAATCCCAGCGCGAGGCAGGTGAAGTATAATTCGAGCTGGCGTTTCTTGCCCTCCGGCGCTTCGGTAAGTTTTTCGAGGCGTGAGAAAAAAGCCGTCCCCGCAACCACTTCTCCAAAATAGCGCAGTTGCAGCGGGTTTGCTATCCATCGGGCGCGGTACTGCGGCATGGCCATGAACACCTCGTCTGCCAACGCCGCGAGCGGGTATAGCAACTCGCGCGCCGCATCAACGGAGAACCGTTCCACCTCGCACAGCCTTATCGCCGAGTCGAGCTTCGCGCACAACTCCCCGTATAATCTATCCGCGTCACCGGCAGACGGCGCCCTCGCCGCCTCCATAACTTCAACAATGATTTCCGCGCATATTTTATCAATCTGGCATGGATAATCACTGCGCATCGCTTTTTGCCCCGATAGACATGACCTCTATACCTCCAGTTCTTTAGATGAACCGCCCCCTACTCCCTATAAAAGATACAAAAAAGACAATAACAAATTCAAATAATTGTAAAAAAGTGTTACTTTTTGATTCTGATTCTGAATTTCGGGCGAACGGTGGGAGGGCGGCGGGGGCGGGGTGTGATTTTTAAGCCGTTTTCTCTTTGCATTTCCTCCGTCCATTATATTATATTGTTGTAATTGCTGAAAATACGGTCAAACATTGGTGTAACATACGTTTGCCAATTAAACGAAAAAACGCTTTGAGGGGTCATAATGGGTATGGATAAAAGAAGAGGTGGGTGCCGCGCCGCCTGTTTTGCGGCTTTGGCGCTGTGTCTGTTTGTATTGCTGGCGGTTGAATGCCCGAGGGAGGAGGTGCCTAAAAAGCCGGCCGGGACGGTGATCGCGCGTGTGGGGAACTCGGTGCTGACGCTTGAGGAGCTGCAGGCGAGTATCCCGAACGAGTACAGCTACGTCATCACGCGCGACCAGAACATACAGTACGTCAGGCAGTGGATGAACACCGAGCTTCTGTACAACGAAGCCCTGCGGCTTAATGTGGATCAGGAGCCGGAGATAAAGGCGCGGCTTGAGAAGATGAAGAAAGACCTCCTGAGCGCCGAGATCATCAGCCGCAGCGCGGCGAGGGGCGGCACGGAGATCAGCGAGCAGGCGATAAGGGAGTTTTATGAGAGCAACAGGGATCAGTTCGTCCGCGAGTACAATGTCGCCCGCTATGATGAGATCGTGGTGGACGACCTGAACCTGGCGTGGGAGATCCGCCGCACCGCCACCCACGAAGCGTTCCGAAATTTGGCGCAGACCCACTCAAGGACCCCCGTCATGGGCGAAAGCACGCCCTACATCCCGCTCGACGCCATACCGCCAATAATCCGCAACGCGGTCCTTGCCGCCGCAATACCGTCCATCACGGGGCCGTACAGGGCGGAGGACGGCTTTTACATCATACGGCTGGTAGGGAGGTTCGACAAGGGGACAATAGCCTCGCTCGACGAGGTGCGCGACGAGATAATGGCACGCCTTTCCACAATGACCCTGAAAGGCCAAACCGAACGCCTCATATCGGATATACGGTCAAGGTCCGACGTGGAGTTTAATACGGAACTGGTACCGGGCATAGACGTAGACGCGTCAGACACTGCGGAAGCGATGGATTAATTATGAAATTAATTGTGATAATGACGGTGATGATTGTGGCGGCAGCGTTTTTTGCCGGTTTTTCCCATGCTGACGAAGAACAGGCCTATCCGGTATCGGCAGAATCTACGCAACCCGAGCAACCCGCGGATTCCGTACTGGCAGAATTACCCGAACCGGAAACACCCGAAATTTCCGAGGAATCCGAAGCCTCCAAGGAACTCGCGGAACCTGCGGAGCCTGTGGAATCCGTAGATTCCGAAGAGTACGGGGAATCTCCGGAATCTGACGAGCTCGCGGAGTCCGAGCCGGCACAGGAAATGCCCGCGGAGACGGCTGCCGGTGAACCCGCCGGGCCGCTCTCCCCTTTCCACACCATCGCCCGCTTCGCCAAACCTGGCCGGCTTGACGGCATCGCCGCCATCGTCGGCGACGAGATAATCCTGAACTCTGAGGTCGAAGCATACGCCTACATGCGCCTCGCCGCGCTGGGCGTCGACCCCGACGAGGTTGACGCGGTGGAACTTTTGCGCGAGTGTCTCGACGAGCTCATCGACAACAAGGTGCTTTTAGTCCGAGCGATAGAGGACAGTACAGTCATCGTCAGAAACGACGAGGTCGAGAGCACGCTGAACAACCACATAAACATGATCCTGCGGCAGAACGGGATCACCATTGAGCAGTTCGACCAGTTGCTCCGCGCCCAGCAGGGCACCACGCTCGCGCGTTTCAGGACGGAGGCGCGCCGCGCGATCCGCGAGCAGTTGCTCAAGCAGAAACTTCAGCAAAACTATTACTTCGCCGCGCACGTAAGCCGCCGCGATGTCGAGCGGTTTTACGCGGAGTACGTCGACAGCCTGCCGGTGGTCGGCGAAAGTTTTGAGCTGCTGAGATTAAGCCTGCGGCTCGAATCCTCGGACTCGGCGCGTCAGGCAGCGCACGACAGAATACACTCATTGAAGCGGCGGCTCGACGCGGGGGAGAGTTTTGAGGAGCTCGCGATGAAATACTCAGAAAGCCCCGAGGGGCCGTCGGGCGGCAGCCTCGGGTACTTGACCAAAGGCTCCACAACGGAGATCGTGTTCGAGGAACACGCGTTTTCCCTCCCCGTGGGGCGGGTGAGCGAACCGTTCGAAACGCGGCTCGGGTTCCACATCCTTCTAGTGGAGGAAAAACGCGACCGGCGGGTCAGGCTCCGGCAGATACTCGTCAGGCATGTGCCAACCGAGCAGCAGCGGGAGGCGGTAGCCGCCACGCTTGATTCCCTGCGCCAGACAATCACCGCTAGAGCGGAATTCGAGGCAGCCGCCCGCGCGATGAGCGCCGACGCCGTCACGCGTACACGCGGCGGCAACCTGGGGTGGATCACCCTTTTCGAGATGTCCCCGACCCTGCGCGGCGCAGTGCAGGGGCTCGACGAAGGGCAGATAAGCCAGCCCGTCACCGAGGATAACATGCTGTCAATTTACATGGTGAGCAGCCGCGTCGACAGCAGGCGGCTGACGCTGGAAAACGACTACCCGCTAATCGCGGAAAAGGCGAGGGAGATTACGGCCCAAAAACAACTCCTCGAAAGCGTCAGAAGGTGGCGCGAACGGGTTTTTATTGACGTAAGAATATAATCGTATGGGCGGCCCTGGCCGCCCGCGCACGCAACGGCACACAAGGACACCGCCCCCCATGCAATACGACGTCATCGCCCCCATGTACGACAGGCTAATGCGCCACGTGGACTACGGCGAATGGATAGACTTGATAGCCAGGGTGATAAAGCGCTTCAGCGCGTCAGACGATCCGGAAATACTTGAGATCGGCGCCGGCACCGGGGTTGTCGGCGGGCGGCTTGGCGGTTTGGGGTACAGGTACACCGCGTCCGACCTCTCTTTCCCCATGTGCAGGGAGGCGCATAACGAACGAAACCTCCCGATTTGCGCCGCCGACGCGAGGGCCCTGCCGTTTAAAAAACAGTTCGGGCTGGCGCTGTTTCTCTACGACGGGATAAACTATCTGCACACCCAAGGCGATTACCGTAAACTTTTCGCCTCCGTTTGCGACATACTTCTCCCGGGCGGGCTTTTCCTTTTCGACATCACCACGCGCGCGAACTCGGTAAAACACTTCACAAACTATTTTGACTACGACGACTACGGCGACTTCAGTTACGCGCGCCACAGCTATTTCGACGACAAAAAATCGATCCAGCACAACGACTTCACCATCTACCGCCAATCGCCGGAAAACCCCGGTCTTTACGAAAAACACACCGAAACGCATACGCAAAAAGTATTTTCCGTATCAGAGATCGAAAAAACCATCCCCCGGAAACGTTTTACCGTTCTCGGTATATGGGACGGCTACTCATTCCGTAAATTTTCACCCCGATCGGAGCGCATACATTTTTTATTGCGCAAAACATTATGATACAATTTCTCCACGTCACCAAGGAATATGAAGGCGGCTTCCGCGCACTCGATGCCCTTTCGTTTTTCATCGACAAGGCCGAGTTCGTGTTCCTGACCGGTGCCAGCGGCGCGGGGAAGACTACGCTCCTCAAACATATCTATATGGAGGAAAAACCGTGCAAGGGGCAGGTGCTCGTGTGTGGCTACGACTCGCGGAACACAGACCGCGGCGACCTCCCCTTCTTGCGCCGCAAGCTCGGAATAGTGTTTCAGGATTTCCGCCTGCTCCACGACCGCAACGTTTTCGAAAATGTCGCCTTCACCCTGCGCGTTATCGGAACGCCCGAACGCGATGTCAAACGCAAAGTTTTCAAAGTTCTAGCCCACACCGGCCTGAGCCACAAATGCTCAAACTACCCCAACCAACTCTCCGGCGGCGAGCAGCAGCGGGTGTCGATCGCCCGCGCAATCGTCAACGAACCCTACGTGCTTCTGGCGGACGAGCCGACGGGCAACCTCGACAAAGGGGTCTCGCAGGAGATTTTCGAGCTGCTCCAAACGATAAATTCATGGGGGACAACCGTGATAATGTCCACCCACGACCACAGCCTTATCGCCCCGTACCACTACCGGACAATAGAACTCCACAGGGGCGCCCTTATAAAAGGCGCAGACGCCACGCTCAAACCGAAGTTTATGAGGACCAGCCCGTTTTAAACGGTTGGAACAAATCCCTATTTATTTTTGATTTTGCCCGTGGAAAATATTATATTAGGGTACCAGTTAAATCTTACGCCGTACCGCCCGATAACTGCACTACAGCAGTGATGCTGCCGGACGGCACAACGCAAACTAGACCCAACTCGACAGGAGGCTTTACATGTCAGAAGTATCCTATTTTCCCGCGCCCGACCTCTTCGGCATTTGGAAAAACAGCGGCGACCTCGCCGCCCTGCCCAGGCCCGTGGAGGACATCTCCGTATTCAAGTTCATACAGAGCGCCGACGGCTCGCAGGCCTTCTTCTCAATCTGCGATGCCGAAAACGCCAAAAGAGCCGCCATCCGCGGCCTGAGAAGCTGGATGTCCTCAACCTGCATATCCGAAGACTTCGCCCCCGCAAACACCCGTACCCTGAACACCATAAAAGACGGCATAGCCGAACGCCAGCCCAACGGCAGTTGGAAAGTGAAGGAACACGCGAAGGTGGAGTACGAGGCCTGAAATTTTGAAACGTAAAATTTGGTGCCGCCAGCTAAACCTGCCGGCGGCGCCGGTACATCACCTAACCATCATAACCCTGTCTCTATAAACTTCACGGCCAGTAGCGATATCGCGGACTACTACCATATAACGGCCTGCCGGCATGTTTTGGCCGCCGATGGCCAGGGCGCGGCCGCTGCCGTCATACGTGAAACGGCCAATCTGTTTCCCGCGCATGTTGTAGAGCGAAGCCTCGGCTGCCGACGGGCCGGCTAAAATCAGGCCGTTGCCCGAACGGGCGACAGACCAGCGGACGGCGGGGGCGGAGGCGCCGTGGGGAAGGGTGGAAACAATAACCGGCTCATACTCAAATACGGCTGTGATGGTTCTGTTAATATTGTTCATAGGGACGTTCAGTACGGTTGGGGTTGCGCCGGGTGTCGCCCCTTGTGTATCGCCCTCCCAGCGGATAAAACGCCAAGTCCCAATAGCAGGGTTGGACCACGGGGGGATAACGGTGACCGCGGCGTTTACATTGGGATCAACGACGTACGTGTGCGTGCCGCCGTTGGTGGTATTGACGTTGTTGACGCTGACAGCAATAGTGTGTGAAGGTACCTCACTTCCATCGACGCTTGCGGATCTGACTCTGAGGAGGCGGAAGGGCGTCGTCGTGCTACGGGGGGCGCGGAGGCGGTTGCGCATGTAGGTACCCGACGGCTTGAGCTGCCATTGCGATGGATTTAAACCGTTGCCGGACTGTATCGCGCCGGAGGTTTCCCCAAGATTGGTTATGGACCAGTTTGCCCAGCCGATATGGTGGAAGTCCAAGAAATCGAGCCATCTAGTGGTTTCATCAAGATCAAGAGCCCCGGTGCCCTGCGCGTTGGTGAGGCCGAATTCCGAGACAAAGACAGGAAAGCCTCTGTCCATAGCGGCCATGATGCGATTTCTGAGGTCGCCCCTGTGAGCCGGATCGTTTTGGCCGGCGTAGAAGTGCGCCGTGTAGACCAAATTTTTACCCGTTATCGCGCTCCCTGTCGCGGTGGCAATATCGGGGCGCTGGCACCAGTCAGGTGTACCGATGAGTATGAGGTTGTCGGGGTCTATGGCCCTGATAGAGTCCGTCACAGCTTGCATATAGCCCCTTATGACGCCCCACGGTGTGTGCGGGTTACGGTTACTGGGGAGAGCGGTGCCGCCGTTTTGGGCTGCCGTAAATCCGGGACAGGGGTTTTGCCCGCTTGGGCCGCAGATACCGTTCGGTTCATTGTATATCTCATAGATAACGTTGGGTACCCCTTTGAATTGGGTCGCCATAGCCTTAAAAAAAGTTACCGCCTGCTGCTGGTTAATCTCCGCTATATACGAGTGCCAGTCGATAATAACATACATCCCCTGTGCTATTGCGGCGTTAACAACTGTAAGCAGCCGGCTTCTGTTACCCTCGGGGTCTGCGATAAACCCCCGTTGCTCATTGTTGAAGTTGCGCTCCACGGCCATGGCGGCCCGCACGACATCCGCCTGCCAGTCGCTTCTTAAATGCTGCACCACCGCCGCTGTATAAAAATCAACACCGCCGCCTATGCTCCAGTATAGGCTCATCCCCCTGAGCTGCACCGGCTCGCCGCGGCTGTTGACAATCCGATTTCCGTCAACGCTTAATTGCCCGTGCGTAGCCACCGGGCTCCCCGGCGGCGGCGTCTGCGCGGCCGCCAAAAATGCCCACGATGCCATTAAAACGGCTATCGTTGTGATTTTCGATATACGTCTCATACAAAAGCCTCCATATACAAGTAAGTTTAGTAATAAAAATGTCCGAATTAAGAAAGAAAGGGGCGATCTTGCGACCGCCCCGAGTTTAACCACCGTTTTAATTACTGCCGCTTATCTGCTGGTTAATACGAAACCGGCTGACCGCTTATAGACGCGCATGTGTGACCGCCGCCTTCGTTATTGGCCGCATTCTGCACCGCGCTATGGAACAGCTTTGCCGTTCCTTCCTGTCCGTCTCTTATGCACTCTTGCACTAACACACTGCAAGGCTTATCCTGGCTAGGCTGATGCCATCCGTTATTGATAGAATAGCAGTCGCTACCCCCCGCCGGATTCGTCCACTGGCAGGACAAGGCCCCTAAAGACGGATGGTCACAGAAAACAGCGCCCGGAAAGGCTCCCCAGTCCGCGGGAATAGGGCGTTCCACAGGAGTAAAGTTAATGGGTGCGTCAGGGCATCCTGTCGGCATTACCTGGCCATAACACCTGCAATCTTCAAAAGCTGTTTGCGAATCGATGTTTGAGCAGTTTCCGGTTTCTGTCCACGTACAGCCCATACCGTTTATCCACGTAGTATACTGGGCATTGATTGGGTCAATTGTGCAACCGATAGCTTCGCAAACAGAATGCGGAACCTTGTTTTGGCACCATCCCCAATCTTCCTCAGTCAAAATCGGGTAACAGCCTCCACCCGGATCTTGCAATTCCCAATGGCAGGACATGACGTTGGGGCCGGGGTAGTCGCTGCTGCCCTGGCAACCGTTGAATGTCGGAGTATGTTGACAGCACGCCGACCCCGGTGGCGCGGTAGTCAGACCGGCGCAGGGGTTGGAAACTTGGCAACCGTTGAATGTCGGAGTGTGTTGACAGCACGCCGATCCCGGTGGCGCGGTAGTCAGACCGGTGCAGGGGTTGGAAGCTTGGCAACCGTTGAAGTTCGGTTGTTCCGCACAGCACGCCGATCCCGGATTGGCGACAGT
>JAITFQ010000018.1 GCA_031281225.1 Chitinispirillales bacterium | reverse complement strand
GTTACAACTTCTGGATGTCGTCGGCTGTCAGTCCAGTAATTTTGATTATGGTGTTTACGTCTATGCCCTCGGCTTTCATCGCTTTGGCATTCTTTCTTCGCTCCTCTTCGATACCTACTTGCCAGCCCTCCTGGCGGCCTTCCTGCCGGCCTCCTTGCCAGGCCTCTTCTTTTGCGTTGTCTACCGCGGTAAGCAGGTTGGATTCTATGTCTGTTTCAAACATCTTTCTGCTTCTGTAGCGAGCGCGTGCCTGTTCATCTTTGCTTATTTTCTGTAGCAAAGTTGCCGCCATGTCAACCTCCTTTTTGCTTTCAATTATATGGTTAATGTAATCCCGATAGTTCTTATCGGGAGCGTATCCCAAAAATATTGACCAACTCTCTAACGACGTCAGTTCTTCTACTGGCTTTTTTAACACGTCGCCGAGCTTACTCATTTCAACGATAATCAAATTAATTTGATCGCTAAGCAATTCACCGTCCGGAAAACGCAGCGCGGCTCTGTTGACATAATCACGTCTGTTTGGTAATACGGTGTAGCTGCAAAAAGTAATTTGATATGTCCGCGCAAATTCAAAATACTTCTTTCCTTTTGATGTTTGTGATGAGTGCAGGTCAGTACCATAATAGATGTATTTGTTCGTGAAATTTTTGTGATTCCCCACAGGTTCCACAATTCGGGAACTGTGCATTTCCACATTAACCTGATCTCCGTTGTCAATCACGCAGTTCACGTCTAAACGCTCGGCTTTTTCCTCGGTATACGTAGCGGGTAATTCGGTATTCCGTATTTGCACACTTATCACGGTGCGTTCTATCACCGCCGATATAATATCAACCAAAACGTGCTCGGCGTCGGGGTGCGTGAGCAACGTCTTGAAAATGTGGTCGTCGGATGGCGGCAGAATGTCCGCGTCTTTAAGCAATTTTGCCATAGTATTCTCAATATATATTATGGCGCTGTCGGCGATCAATTATTTTTTCTGTACTACTCCCGCGGGGCCGGCTATTACAATAACGACTTCTGCGCTGTTGGTGAATACGGTACTTGGAAATGCCGCTTACACTCCGTCCGTTGTATAAAAAATTGAAGCTTTCATCATTCCAATAATGTATATTTATCTGTTGTATCACAATTACCGGCAAAACCTTGATCCGATCCGGCTCGACTGATGGCCAAAAGCTTAGGAAAAAATCTGACCGAAGGCAGTATCCCGCGCCACTTGCTC
The DNA here is from genome assembly GCA_031281225.1 of Chitinispirillales bacterium. Lineage (GTDB taxonomy): Bacteria > Fibrobacterota > Chitinivibrionia > Chitinivibrionales > Chitinispirillaceae > GUT77. The sequence goes on along the minus strand of JAITFQ010000018.1, from coordinate 12,590 downwards.
TCGCTTGCCGTCCCCATGCTTTTGTCTAACCTTATTGCTACGGGTTACAGCATCGTTGACGCTATATGGGTGGGGCGCTTTGTGGGCAGAGACGCTTTGGGGGCGGTGGCGGCGAGCGCCCCTGTTGTGTTTATATTTGTGGGGGTAGCGGCGGGCGCGACTATGGCTACTACCGTGCTCGTTTCACAGTTTTACGGGGCGCGGAATTTTGAGATGGCGGGCAAAGTGATAAATGTCTCGTTCGCGCTGTCAATAATTTTGTCAATAATCTCAACCGTGGGGGGGATACTGGCCGCCGGAGGTATTTTACGCGCTTTGGGGACGCCGCCGGAGGTGTTTCCCTACGCCGTGCCGTATTTGAAAATTACGTTTTTGAGTTTCCCCGTCCAGTACATGATTTTTTTGGTGACATCGATCCTCCGCGGGGTGGGGGATACGAAGACGCCGCTTTATTTTATGATGGTTGGCTTTGTAATCAACGCGATTCTCGACCCGCTTATGATTATCGGTATAGGGCCTTTTCCCACGATGGGGCTCAACGGGGCGGCGTGGGCTACGGTTATATCGTCGTCCGTTGCGCTTGCGCTGGGCGTGGCTTATCTCAGGCGCAAGGGCGGCGCGCTTGTCGCGGGGATAAACTTTCGCAGGCTCGATTTTCGTGTCGCGAAGCTGATAATAAAAATCGGCCTGCCGTCCATGATTCAGCAGTCCTCAATCGCTTTTGGCATGGCCGCGGTTACATTTTTTGTCAACTCTTTCGGCGCGGTGGCGATCGCGGCTTTTGGCGCGGCGGGGCGCATAGACGCCGTAATTTTCCTGCCGGCACAGTCGATAGGCCTCGCTGTGGCGGCAATCAGCGGCCAGAATATCGGCGCGGGGAGGTATGACCGGATACACGGTATTTTCAAGTGGGGCTTACTTATGACGCTCTCAATATCCCTGTTTTTTTCGATACTGTTTTTGACAATCCCCGGCGTATTGCTGGCGCCGTTTACAACCGATCCCGACGTAATCGCCATAGGCAGCGGCTGCCTGCGTATATTGGGGCCGTCGATCACCTTTTTGGCGGTGATGCTCGTATCAAACGGAGTCATAAACGGTGCAGGCCACACGCTGACGACGCTGATTTTCACGCTAATCGCGGTATGGGGGCTCAGGATACCGGGCGCGGCAATACTGTCGAGGGGTAGCATGGGGATAACCGGAATCTGGGTCTCCTACGCAATCGCGTTTTGTGTAATGATGTGCGTCAGCCTGCTCTGGTACAGGTCGGGGCGCTGGAAGAAGCCGGTGGTCAAGCACGACGTTAACGCAGTTTTTGATTAGTGTTCACCAATGCTCGGGTTGACGTATAATTTTACGTTGGTATGGGGGGCAGACGGCTATATGGCCGCCCGCCCCCGTAAATTTACTTCACAAACGCCACAGTCCTCGAAATCGTCTGCGGCATGCCTCACATCCTCACAATATACGTTCCCGACGGTATGCCCATACCGCGCAGATCAAGCTCTGTACGGTATTCTCCGGCTGTCTTGCGGCCCATCGGGACAGATCTTACCAAAGCTCCGGCGGTGTTGTATATATCCAAACGGACGGAAGCCGGCGACGCGATAGTGTAATTTACGCGCAGGCGGCCGGATCTGTCGACCGAAGCGTTGAACGCCGTGCTACGTGCAGGCGTTAGCCTCGCGTTTTTCACTGTGCCGACCGTGCCGTTATCTTCCCTGCTTGTCGTGTCTATGACCATGTTGGGTACGTTAAACCATTGTGTATTGACATCCGCGGCGGTGACGCCCGCGGGTATCCTGATTCTGTACCTGTATTTGGCGTGGCGCGTCGCGTCGCCTCTATAAAGGTAGTCGGTGTTCGTTATGACCGCGATTACCACGCTTCTGTTGCTGGCGCTGACGCTGCTCGGGCCCATCCGCGGGCGCGTATCGAGGCGCAGGCTTACCTGGCCGGTTTGACCGGCCGCTACCGAGACCGGCTCGCTGTAAACCGCGCGGCCGTCCACATCCCTGTAAACGAGCTGTATCACCATGTTCGCGGTGTCGGGCATAAAATCAACCGTAACGGTATTCATGCTCGCGGGTATGGTGAGCGGTATCTGGTTTGCTCCCGACCAGCCCGGCAGGGTTAGGGGGTCGGGGGTCAGTACGCCGGTTCCGTCGTTGGTCGTTATGGCGTAGGGGGTTGCTCTCCATGTCGGGGTATTCGGCATCCAGTTGCCTCCGGCCGCATTGCCCTCCGGCCCTAAATTCCGGCCAAAATTGCTGCTCATAAGCCTGCGTGCCGAATCTGTCCACCTTCTCATGTCGAGGGTGGCCTGCCTGGCCCTGTACTCCACAATAAGCAGCCTCGTCTGCTCTTCGCCCAGGCCTCTGGCAATGGTTCCGAGAACCCGGTCGTTGCTGTTGGTGGCGTTCATCCATATCCAGGCAATGCTGCCTGGATTTAACCATTCGCCCAGGAATGTGGGGAATCCGTTGCCGTACTGGGTGCCCCCAAGCCATGCCCGCCATGTACAAAGTTGCTGCCCGTTGGGGTTATTCCTGTTAACGCCTTCCGCGTTAGGGCCGCCGAAGCTGCCGTCCTGCAACCAGCCGCTATAGCACTCAATTGGCATAAACGGGGCCATGAAAGCGGGGCCGTTGAGACTGGCCCAGTTGCCGTAGACCCCCGTCCGCTGCGCGTCGGCTTGCTGCTGAAGCCATGTATTGCCGCCCTCGTGGAACCATCCGGGGACATTTCGCGCGGTTGGCATACTGGCCAAAATTGAGTGTATTCCCTCGTGAATCACGGCGCCCATTTGGAAATTGCGGTCGCTGTAGGTGTTTCTCGGATCAAAGCTCGCCACCGGATAGTAGGAGAGGAGCACTACCGGGCTGAACCCGTCGCTGCTCTGCCAGCCCCCTAAGGAGTTGGTGTCGGTGTCTGCCCTTTCCATGCACCCAATGCCCGATCCGAATAGGTAGATGGCGCTGCGGAAGCCCCGCTGGGCGCGGCTGTCGGGCGGCCAGCCCATGACATCCCTGAAGTAGGCGAACTCCTCGTTCATACGCGCGAGCATGGCGTCAATCGCCGCGTCGGTGACGTTCGACCGGCGGTTGGGCCCCCAGTAAAACGACCACCACCCGTCGGACCGGCTCCCCACGACATTGCAGTTCCGGTGAACCGTATCCCGCGTGGGCGTGTTCACCGCTGGCATCTCGGTGAGGAAGTTGTAGCTGATGGTCGGGTTGTAGGCCGGCCAAACGTATGGGTCGCCGGTTTGCTGCGCCCATGAAATTGCCGCGCCAAAAGCAACCGCGGCGGCTGCCATGGTAAAAACGATTCTTTTGTTCATGACTCTCCCTTAAAGTATGATAGATGGGTTTCTGATATCAATATAATAGCTGGATTCTTGCTTTGCTATAAAATTATGATTTTTTTTGGGGCAGCGGGACCGGGGCTCCGCCCCGAAACCCTCTCAACAAAAAATCTCACAAAAACACAATTTTTCCTCCCCGCCCCCGTGCGATGCATTATATTGTATATTATATGGTGCCGCTTGCGGGCTATTTTATATCATCATAAATATTGTATACTGAAAGGGATGCCGCGATTGTTACAAGCACGGTTATCACGGACATTGTATAGGACCACGCCCAAATCAAGGGCGTGGGTAGTCGTCTTGGCCGCTATTTTGGCCTGCTTCTGCCAAACTGCCTTTGCGCAGGTTCCCGTTCACATCAACTCGGGCAATCCGGTGTTCCCGTTTCCGCAGTTTCTGCCGTATGTACATCCGAATGGCGACACGCTGCACAACCTCGCTACGCATAATCCGGCGGGCGTTGTCCACGCGGAGATGGAGCAGTCGATTCGGGACGCTTATCAAATAATGATGAACAGGGCGCTGTATCACGAAGACAATATCTCTCTCAATGGGGTGAGATATATACGCTTCCGGTCGAACCCCTACTGTTCCGAGGGGTACGGCTATGCGTTGCTCGCCGCGGCTATGATGGCCGACAAGACTACGTTTGACGGGTTATGGCTTTACATCCATGACTATACGATGAACAATACCATCAGCCACAGAACCGGGCAGCACACCTCGCCTGGCTACCAATACAGCACGCTTTTCAGTTGGATTAACATCGCGGCAGCCGACAACAGCGCTACGGACGGCGACGTGGACATTGCCTTTGCCCTCATGATTGCCCACATGCAATGGGGCGACCTGATGGGGATAAACAACTCGCGCGGGCAGCCCATATCTTACAAGGACGATTTTATCAAGGTATTGAGAGGGCTTACAGATACGCTTACTTTCGCTTCGAGCGGTAACCGTGCTTCAATCGTGAGCGGGGTTGTGGGGCTTGATGGGTATATCAAAAACGGCGACAGTTGGTCGGAGCTTACCGATTGGTCGCAGTCGTCGACGAATTTGCTGAGCATTGGGGTAGCCAGGCAAGTTGAGACGGCTGGCCCGCAACAGGGGTATGTTGATTATTTTTCCCCGTCCTATTTCCGTCAGTTTGCAGATTTTTTGAGGCGGGAAGACCCGGTCAGGTACGCTTGGAACATATTCCAGTTTGAGCGGGGGGAGGCTTCGAGCTGCTGGGTCTACGGGCGGCACATACAACAAAACGAGAGGCACATCCCGTTTGCGGGTCATGTTAACATGATTAATGACACCACGCCTGTTTTTTCGAGTTCCAACGAGGGCGAGGATTTTCGCGCTGGGTGGCGCACGGTGCTGAACTATGTGTGGCACGGCAACCCGGATTATACTTGGAATCCCATCAGCCGTACGGTCATACGCAACAGATCAAATACTTTTCAAAGGGATTCGGGATTGCGTTTCGCGCGCTTCCTGTGGGACAGGCGGCAAGCGCCATGGAATCAGGGGTGTGAGAGGATAATAGGGGAGGGGAACTGGTGGGGGCCGTCAATGATTAAATGGTTTTATAGCCCAGATGGCTCCAATGCCGGAACGTTTCCGCTCAACTGGGTACACGGGACAGGCTCGCCGTCGGCAGTTACATCACAAGACATGAACTTGATGGCCGAAATGTACCGTCAGGCGGAAATTGAATGGGATGTTGATGATGCGGGGGATCGCTATCTAACAAGCACGCCGTTTTATTTTCATGGTTTTTTCAGACTTTTAGGGATGATGACCCTCACCGGCAATAATCACGCCCCGCTGAACATGAAGCGCTCGGCTAACATGAAGGTTTACCTCGACGTTGACAAAACCTACGCCTTTGAGAACGACACCATCACCTATACCATTGACTACAGGAACTACGGCGCGGAAGACGCGCAAAACGTGGTGATTACGAACCGTCTCCACAGCGACATGATCCCCATCACCGCCCCCGGAATGGTGTACGATGCTGCATCGCATACGGTAAGGTGGAATGTCGGTATAGTCCCGGGTTTCAGGACAACAACCGGTATAGCCCCAACTACAGGGACGCGAACCCTTCAGGTCATAATTCCGTACGCCAACCTCAAGCGCTACGAGAACAGCGTAGAGATTACCGCTTCCAACGGCCCGGGCTGGGTGTCAAACGAGTTCCCCAACAAAATATCCTCGGTGATGAAACGCAACGGCGTGGACATGGCCCGGCGGGCGCTCTTGGTTGAACACTCGGTATTCAGGGATACGGTTAATCCAGGTATGAGTGTTGTCTACACAATTGATTTCGAGAATAGCTCGGAGGCGGGGTGGCTCAACGGCGGGAGACCGGGGATGAATTTTACGTATGCCCACAAAGGGACGGCGGCAATGGACGGCCAGCATACTTTTATGCTAAGAGCGTTCCACGACGCGCACGAGGCCTATGTTGATTACGGGAATTACCGGATATCCTATTTTATGTTTGATAACAATTACAGAGGGATGAGCACTCCGCAAAATCAGAACGGTTGGAGCGTTGAGCCGGAAGTTATCTACCCATCCCACATGGAGGACATTTTTTTACCGGATCACGAAATGATTACGCCCGGTCAGGATGCGAGGGGCAGGTGGAATCAGCGGCTTATAGTGCAGTTATCGGATGTACGTGATCCGTCGCGGCTAGATCCAAACTGGGCGACGATGGCGGCGCCGACCCCGTTTCTCATAAACTATACCGGGCTGGATCGGCGTGTGCACCGCGGCGTCAGTTGGCCGTTCAAGGCTAACTTCCGGGTGTGGGCGGGTACATACGCGAACCGTAACTGGGGGGACGACTGGTCGTTTAACCCGAATGTACGGGCCGATATAGGTGACGACGCGATGGCGAACTGGGGTTTCCCCATATCGCCCGATTTTACCGAGAGCTACGATCCTGATTATCAAGGAAGGCCGGTAACCGCAGTGCACCGCAAACTTTGCGAGGCGCCGAGACCTGTCATAGATAACATACTGATAGAGGAGTGGGACGGCTACACATGGCGCAGGGTTTTCGGCAACGGCCCGCTTCCCGGCAGAGAGGTCAACAACGTCATCGTAAGGTGTACAATCCCGGACGGCGTGACATTTTTGGGTTTTAGAGAAACTACCCTCCCTCATGGCATACAGCCTACTACAAGCACAACCTCCGATGGCCGCATCATCATTACGTGGCAGGCGCCGTCGCTTTTAATCGGCGAAAAAGGGAAGATACAGTACAACGCACGAGCCGACACGCCGTCGGTGTTTACGGACGTCCGCATCCGCTCGCGGGCTTGGGTGTCGGCAACCAACGAGTCGCCGACATTCAGCATGGCCACACTCGTGGTAACCCGCGACTCGCTGCCGCCGCCCCCGCCGCCGCCCACAACCATGTACAAAACGGCGAATAAGGAAACTTATTATGCCGGGGATACAATTACTTACACTATCGCCTACAAGCAGACGCACGGGTATCCGGCGGCGAGTACGTCGAGCAGCCAGTGGACGGGTACCGGCACCGGAAATGTGAGCGCTGACGGTCAAACAATAACCCTTCCCCCCTCGGTTGTGACGAACTTGCAATTTACGCCGTCTTACGGAACCGATGGAATGATTGGAGGGACAATTATCCCGCATTTGTGGGAAGGCGAGCCTGTTTATATCTTTGCCAGAAGCAATGGTACCGCGGGTAATGGCGTGGAACTGGGGTTTCGGTTGAGAAATCCAGAAATCCTGAACGGCCAACGCGGGGTAGAGATTACCATCTCGTCAAACAGTACGTCGTTAGAGACGATTGCTATTCCGTTGGCTGGCGACGAGATGAATTACAAGATGGTTTTTCAAAATGACAGTTTGCTCCTTTGGTTTGGCGATACGTCGACAGTTCACCCGTTTGGTGCCATAACCGGCATTACGACGCAGGCGGGGCACGCTGGGGTAAGGGCCGTAAATCCAAACTTTGGGACCTCTACGATTACCGGCTGGCACACCCATTTTGACTTGGCCTATAACGTGACAATAAGGGACACCATCCCCTGGGGCATCAGGTATATTGACGGTTCCGCGACTGGCCGTATCAACACTACCACTCCGCCGCGTGACTTGACGCCTGCCGTTTCCGGCGGCGCCATCATTTTGCCGGTAGTCAGCGGTTTCGGCCCCAGCAACGCGCTTGGCGCGAACGATTCCCTTACCCTTACCTGGCGCGGCGTCGTGGATACCGCCCGTAACCGCATAATCGTCAACACCGCCTACGCCGATGTTGCCGGCTATCCTCGCGATTCGTTAGGCGCGTTTGTAGTGTCCCGTTTCGCTATCGAGGGTCAGCCCGACACGATCATCGATCCGCCCGACTCGCTTAGCCTTCATGTACGGGTGAACCCGCGCGGCGGCATTTTCACGGGGACGCTGTCGGTTACGCTTACCGCTTCTCAGACTGGCGCGGTGATCTATTACACGAGAAACGGCTCCGACCCAACCATGACATCCCCCGCAAGGCAGAGGTATGACGGGCAGCCGATTCAGATCTCCACCGCCACGACTTTAAGGGCGGCAGCCCACCCTGCCGACGACGATTTCGAATGGTCGGGCGTGACCACCCAGGTTTACGAGCCGCTGGTCACGGTTCCCGTTCGGTCGGCGTTTTATTTTGACAATGTCGGCAACGGTTTGGCGCAGGGGGTAAAATTACTGTTGCCGGTGAATCGTTCGATGGAGCCCAACCTGTCCGTTATCCGTCGGCATCTTGACCTGATAGAACTGCCCGGATCGCCGACGATTGATACGGTACTGTTTTCCGGCGATACCTTAACGATTCTCTTCAGAGGCGCCGGAATACACCCCGCGTCTGACGCGAGGCTTGTGATAGGCGAGCCGTCGCTGCCCAGCACGCGGTATACGAGCGAGCACGGTTATTTGGCCGCGGGAACGGTAAGTATTATTGACGGCGTTCCCCCAGTCATTGTTGAGGCGGTATACTACGTGTCGCTTAGCGAGAACAGCTTCAACGCGGTGTTCGGCGATACGCTCGTCATTACCTTCAACAAATACGCCTCGCTTGCGAGCATGGACGGTCTCATTGCGCCGTTCGTTTTTTCTAACTCAAGCGGGACTTATGAGCTTCTGCTCCATTACGAGGGGCATGCCGGGAACGCCGTCTACTTCTCGGTGAGGTCTATGATCGGCCAAAGTACCGCGTCGGTTCCGGCGCAAGGCGACTCGGTACGGATAAAGGCCGACGGTAGCGTGATGAACCTGTTTTCGTTCACTCAGGACAACCCCAACAACAGGGCGGTCGCGCTGAAAGTGGTTTATCCGGAGATGGACTACATCATCAGGGTCGGCCCCAGCCCGTTCAGGGAGGAGTTGCGCGTTTGGGTCACCGTTGATCCGTACCTGCCCCCCGTTTTCGGAGCGCTCAACCCACAGGTTCGCATATTCGACAGGATGGGCACCGTCGTCGCCGCCACCGGAGAAAACCTGGAGGTCAAGCCTGAGGGCACAAACTACGTGCTGATTTGGGACGGCCGCAATAGAAAAGGGAGGCGGGCTGCCGCCGGCGCCTACCTGGTGCACGTGGTCGTGACGGATCAAAACGGTGGCAAAAAGGTGTTGAGACGTATGGTCTATCTAGATAGAAACTAAAAAATACACTTGAACGGGCGAAATTGATTCGCCCGTTCCAAACAGTTATGCTCCATGGGGAATACTCAATGGCGGAAAAATCAACTTCGGTAAATTCAATAAAACCCGGTACCCGCGTCCGCGTCCGTTTCGCGCCGTCGCCTACCGGTTATCTGCACGTGGGCGGGGCGCGTAGCGCGCTCTTTAACTTCCTTTTCGCGCGGCGCTATGGCGGCGATTTCCTCCTGAGAATCGAGGACACCGACCGCAGCCGGTTTGTGGAAGACGCGCTGACAGAGATTTACGACAGCCTGCGCTGGCTCGGGCTGGATTGGGACGAAGGGCCTGAAAAAGGGGGGCCGTGCGCGTCTTACATACAATCCGAGCGGCTCGATATATACAATGAAATGGCGGACGCGCTGATTAATACCAACTTCGCCTACCCCTGCTTCTGCACGGCCGAGCGGCTGGCGGAGGTCAGGGCGGAGCAGGAGAAGAGCGGCGGGGCAACGGGGTACGACAGGCATTGCCGTGAATTACCTGCCGGCGCGGTTGAAGAAAATTTGAAAAATAACGTCCCGCACGTAGTCCGTTTTAAAATACCCTTGGCGGGGAAAGTTGAATTTGATGATTTGATAAGGGGTAAAATTGAATACCGGTGCGATGTTCTTGATGATTTTGTGCTAATCAAAACCGACAAATTTCCGACCTACCACATGGCAAACGTCGTAGACGACCGCGACATGAAAATCACCCACGTCTTGCGCGGCGACGAGTGGATAGCGTCTACCCCCCGCCACGTGCTGCTCTACGAAGCGTTCGGCTGGGAAGCGCCGGCTTTTGCGCACCTGCCGGTCATCCTCGCGCCCGACGGCGGAAAACTGTCGAAGCGCAAAGGCGCGGCATCGGTAATGGATTACAAACGCGCGGGCTTTTTGCCGGAAGCGCTTTTTAATTTCTTAGCCCTGCTCGGATGGGCGCCGGGGGACGACAGGGAGAAGATGAGCGTCGAGGAGTTGACAGCCGCGTTCTCATTAGAGCAGGTATCGCCGAAAGCGTCTGTGCTTGATGAGAAGAAATTAGAGTGGATGAACGGCCTGTACATGGCGGAGCGCCCGTCGGAATCACTCGTGGAAGAAGTTTTACCCGCGTGGAAAGAGCGCGGCTGGATTTCCGATTCCCGCTCAACGATTGAACACGCTGTAAAGGTAATAGACCTTCTAAAAGTCAGGTCGAGGCGCGTCACCGAATTGATCGATTCCGCGGCCTGTTTTTTCGTTGACCCGACCGAATACGAGGAAAAAGCCGCCAAAAAACATTTCAACGCCGAGGCCGCGCAGCGTCTGTCGTTAATATCTGGGGAACTTGAAACTATTGACGATTTCGCCCATACAAAACTCGAAGAGTTGTACCGCAACATCTCCGAAAGCCAGTCGATCCCCATCGGCAGCCTGATCCCCCAGACAAGGCTCGCGATAAGCGGCGTGACCAACGGCCCCGGATTGTTCGAAATGATGGAGGCCATCGGCAAGGAAAACGTCCTGCGGCGCATATCAACCGTAATAAAAATGTTATCGTAATCGACCGCCGGTGAACATTCTTTAATATATGTTAATTGATGACAATAGGACAAGCCTTAAAAACACACACCGCTCTACTTCTGTCCACGACTTTCTAAATTCCACTTACCATTGGTGAGAGTGTAGGTGCCAGCTTTGCGACCTTGTGCATTGTAGATAACTTCAAACTCTTCATCAATGTCGTTAACAAATACATAATTCCCTAGCAGAACGTTTGCGCCAATGGTGATGCTGTTAATAGGATTATCAAGAAATGCGTAGCACCCAATAGAAATCACACTATTGGGAACAATAACATTCGTGAGTAAGTTATTCTTAAACGCGCCATTCCCAATAGATGTCACACTGTTGGGAATGGTTACGGCAGTGAGTTTGTTATTCACGAATGTAAACCCAGCAATGGAAGTCACGCTCTCGGGAATGGTTACGCTAGTGAGTAGGTTATTATGAAATGCAGTTTGCCCAATAGATGTCACACTATTGGGAATGGTTATGGCAGTGAGTTTATTGTTCGCAAATGCAGATTCTCCAATGGAAGTTATACTGTTGGGAATAGTTACGTAAATGAGCTGGTTGCTTCCAAACGCATTGCCACCGATATGGGTTACGCTATTGGGAATAGTTACGCTTGTGAGCGGATTACTTTCAAACGCGCTGATGCCAATATGGGTTACACTGTAGGGAATATTAACCTTTATTATTTCACGTCTATGAAATCCTCCTATTCCAGTAACGATCTTCCCGTCCAATCGCGAAGGGATATTAACGATTGGATCGTTCCCCGTATATTTTATAATTTCCACAGATTTTCCATCGTCCATCGGCTTTGTTTGAAAATTAGTAAGGCCGTTGATAGTTTGCTCATTCCCGCTATATTCTATGATTTCCACAGTTTTCCCATCATTTGCCAGTTCTAACTGAAAAACGCTTGCATCATCATATCGCTTTTGCTTCGAATACAGCATAAAACAAATTATCGTTAATGCTGACACTGATACCCAAAATATTTTTTCTATCATAACATCCTCCATCGTAATTTTCTGTTTCGACATGAAGATTTAAATCAATATAATGCCGGTTTTTCTTATTCTCTTCGAGTTCTATGTACTTCTCTCCATTCCAGTAAGCCCAGTACATTTTCGTGATTTTAGGCTCCATATCATTTTTTTCTTCCGTTTCCGTAGTTTTCGATTCTGTCTTTTGTGAAGCGTAGTCATTATCTGTATTGCCCACATCCGCGGCGTTTCCTTTTTTTGACTTCTTCGTATCTACACATTTGTAAATTATAAAAAACGTGCCTACAAGGCACATCAACAACAATATTATTTTTTTATACATTGCTTAACCTTTCCGTGCTATTAGTACCAGCACAAGAATCACCGCAAATGCCTTTCTCATCGTAATGTCCTTTTTTAATCGGTGATTGCTATTCAAAACACATGTCGATGATTTTGCGAAACTCATTGTCAACATTAAATCGTGTGGCAAAAGAACAAGCGTTTATCCAAACAAAGTAGTCTTCAACAACAAAAAAGCTTTTAGGCATTTTGTATAGATAGAAATCATAGCCTCCCGCTACACTTTCTTTACAATATGCAAGTAGCCTTTCCCCGTCTGCCGAAGATACCATTTTCCATATTTTTATCCAAAAACAGTCACGCCTATATTCACTCCCAGATATTCTGAATTGCCTAATTGATATGATTTGGTTCTGTTCTATAATCTTGTCTTCCAATAACCAACCCCAAGGATTAATATAGGAATCAAAATTATGCCCAGCTATTTCTTCCCAATCTGAAAATTCGGTGATATAGTTATTGAGTATACAATTAATTTCATTGGGATAACTTTCTGTATTCTGACCTCTCGAAAAAAAACAACACGACAATAATATAAATAAAAACCATATCATTTTAAAACGTATAATATTATGCATAGTATAGTTATCTGTTTTCATGCAGTCCTCATTTTTTGTTTAT
>JAITFQ010000132.1 GCA_031281225.1 Chitinispirillales bacterium | reverse complement strand
CCGAGATAAACAAGTTGCCGTCACAATAAACAATTGAAGATTGCGCGGGGAGGATATTTTTTTCGCCTCTTGACATGGAAATACCGCGTAAACTATATTTATAATAATTGAGCAACTATTCAACGATTAAGGGGCGGAGGGCTGGCTTGTGATTGTGGATCATAGCGACCAGGCATTGTGCGGCAGCCATGTCATCCATGAGGATGTGGTGAACAGGGTGCGGGAGGTTATACCGGATGGCGGGGATTTTTATAAGCTGGCCAACCTGTATAAAATCTTCGCGGATAACACCAGGCTTCGCATCCTGTGGGCGCTTTCGCGCGAAGTGATGTGCGTTTGCGACCTCGCGGCGCTTTTAGGGATGACAAAATCGGCGATTTCGCACCAGCTTAAATCGCTGAGGCTTGCCGATCTTGTCAGGTATGAAAAACGTGGAAAAGTGGTCTATTACTCTTTGGCGGATGAGCGCGTGAGAGATATTTTTGATGGAGGGTTTGAGCATATACGAAAGTGATTTTTTTGCACTAACAGTTGAATACTTGAACAAGTGTTCGAAAGAGAGGGTTGGCGGGTATGAGTAAATCGTGCGGCGGGAGCGGCAAAAGGGCGGATTGCGCAGGTTGCGCGGGCAAGATGGAGGGCAAAGGGGGGGGCCGGGCGGAGATTGCCAGGCTGATTGCCGGCGGCGGGATTTTTGGCGCGGGTATCGGGACGATGCTTTTCGCGGATGTAAATCAGTACGCCGCGATAGCCCTGTTTGTCGCAAGCTACCTGATTCTCGGCGGAAGGATTGTTTTGCGGGCGCTTAAAAATATCACGCGCGGACGGGTGTTCGACGAGAATTTTCTGATGAGCGTCGCAACCATTGGCGCGTTCATTATCGGCGAGTACCCCGAAGCGGCGGCGGTCATGCTGTTCTATCAGGTCGGCGAGTATTTTCAAGGATTAGCGGTGCGCAGGTCGAGGAGGTCTATCGCCGACCTCATGGATATCCGGCCTGATTACGCCAATATTATAATGAATGGCGAAATCACAAAAGTCGCCCCGGATAGTGTAAAAATCGGCGACATCATCATCGTCAAACCCGGCGAAAAGATTCCGCTGGACGGCGTGGTGATTGAGGGGGAGTCGATGCTCGACACAACGGCGCTGACCGGCGAATCCGTCCCGCGGAAGGCAGTAGTTACCGACACCGTACTCTCTGGATGTGTCAACCAAAACGGCGCGCTGACTATTGAGGTAACCAAAACGTTCGGCGAATCCACAGCGGCCAAAATACTTGACCTCGTGGAAAACGCGGCCGCCAAAAAAGCGCCGGCCGAAAATTTCATCACCACATTCTCCCGCTACTATACCCCCGCGGTCGTGGCCCTCGCCGCGCTTATCGCCGCCATCCCCCCGCTCCTTATGGGCGGCGCGTGGGCCGATTGGGTGCACAGGGGACTTGTTTTTCTCGTCATCTCCTGCCCGTGCGCCCTTGTCATATCCATCCCCCTGAGCTTCTTCGGCGGCATAGGCGGCGCGTCTAAAAAGGGCGTCCTTGTTAAAGGCGGGAACTATTTGGAGGCTTTGAACAAACTTGATATCGTTGCGTTTGACAAAACGGGGACGCTGACAAAAGGGGTGTTCAAGGTGACGGGCGTGGAGCCGTCAAACGGTTTTGGCGAGAGCGAGCTTATAAGGTTCGCCGCAACCGCCGAGGCGTTGTCGAACCACCCCATCGCGCTGTCAATACTGAAATTTTATGACGGCGAAATTGACAAAGCCGCGCTATCTGACTATAACGAAATCGCGGGGCACGGCGTTAGCGTCAGGTCAAACGGGAAAACAATATCAGCGGGGAATTATAAATTAATGGCTCTGGCAGGCGTATCATGCACGCGGGCGGACGGTATCGGCTCAACGGTTTATATCGCCGTGGACGGCGTCTTTGCCGGCCGCTTGACAATCTCCGACGAGATCAAACCCGACGCCGGCAAAACCATCGCCGCGCTGCGTTCAAAAGGGGTCCGCAAAATAGTCATGCTTACCGGCGACAATCAACAAATTGCCGAAGCCATCGCGGATGAATTAGCTATTGACGAAGTTTACAGCGAGCTCCTACCCGGCCAAAAGGTAGAAAAACTCGAATTGCTCGACGCTCAAAAACTTCATAGCGGCAAGCTCGCTTTTGTCGGCGACGGCATCAACGACGCCCCCGTTCTGGCGCGGGCAGACGTCGGCATCGCCATGGGGGCGCTGGGTTCGGACGCCGCCATCGAGGCCGCCGACATCGTGCTGATGACCGACGAGCCTTTCAGGCTGATTGAGGCCATGGACACCGCCCGCTTCACCGGCCGCGTTGTTTGGCAAAACATCGTTTTTGCACTCGGCGTCAAGGGGGCGTTTCTTTTTCTTGGAGCGATTGGCGTCGCCACGATGTGGGAGGCTGTTTTTGCCGACGTTGGCGTCGCGCTGCTCGCGGTTTTCAACGCTTCGCGGGTTGGGAGAGGTTAGGTTTTGGCCTTATTTGTATAGATTATACAAAATGTACAAACATGTTTATATATTATGAATAAATATATTTATACAAAATGGTTGATTTTGTTTATCCATTATGTTATGTTATAGTTATACGAAGTGTATAAACACGTTTGCATGACGAGGTAAAACATGTCTTACACGCGCAGAAATCTGGCGGACAAGTTAGAAAACACCGCAAAAACATTCTCCGCCACCTACCTGAGCGGGCCGCGGCAGTGCGGCAAATCGACGCTTGTCCGCAACCTTTTACCTTCGGACAGCGCAAATTACCTGACTTTCGACTCCGTGCCGATCAGAACGGCGGCGGCAAAAGACCCGGAAAAGTTCATCGCCAAACTTCCTCAGGACAAGCTCAACATCATAGACGAGGTGCAGCGGGTTCCCGAGGTTTATTTACAGCTCAAAAAATGGATTGACGAGAGACGGTTTGAGGGGCGCGGCAGGGGGCGGTTCCTTTTAACGGGTTCGGCAAACATTTTTGCGCTGCCCGGCTTAGCCAACGCAATGGTCGGGCGGATGGCCGTAATGACCCTGTATCCGTTCTCGGCGGCGGAAGTAAGCAATTCCGGGGTAAATTTCATAGACAGGCTGTGGAATGACAGCCTCTCAATAAAAAACTGCGAGCGCGCCGACCTTGTCAAAATCATAAAAGACGCCACTTTCCCCGAACTGGCGCTCAATGGCGATATCGACCGCAGCGTTTGGTTAGACGGCTATTTTGATACGATGCTCGACAGGGACGCCGCTGAATTTGCTAAAATAAGAAAGCCGGAGTTAATCTATCATCTGCTTGTTTCTCTAAGCGGCCGCGTCGGAAGCCTGATGAATAACGACAGCATTATGAGAGAGACCGGCCTTAATCAGGGCACGTTTGAGAGGTACAAATCGCTGTGCGAAGCGGCGTTTTTGACTTTTGAACTGCAACCCTGGGCAAAGCCCAACAGGCTAAAAAAACGATTCGTCAAAAGCAAAAAAATATACTTTACCGATACAAATTTTTTGTGCTTTTTAGCGCGGCGCGACATTTCGGAAGTCTACGAAAAAGACCCGGCGCTCATGGGCCATTTTTTTGAAAATTTCATCGCGACGGAAATAATGAAATCTATAAGCGCGCTGCCAGGAAAATTTTACGTGTCGCACTTTAACCCCGTACGGGAAGACGGCAAGGAAACGGACTTTGTTATAGAGAAGGATAACGGCGAAACAATAGCCATAGAGGTCAAACTCGATTCCTCGCTAAACAGCAAGGATTTCAAAAACCTCGAACTGTGCCGCGATACCATCGACGATAAGTTCAAAAAAGGGATCGTCGTTTATACCGGGGACAGCCTCGTGCCCTTCGGAGACAAACTGTGGGCTGTCCCGGTGAGTTATCTTTGGGATAAACAGAAGAGTAGGCTTTCTTAATAGCTTGCAGTGCGAACTACATTTATAGGTGTCAAAAACAGTCTCTAAACTCTCTGACTTTACAAGCTGTACAGAGGCGGCCGCTAGTGGGCCGCCTCTGATGAAAATGGTGTTACTTTACTTGGTCACCATCACTCTGTCCTTGTAAACCTCGCGGCCTGTGGCGATGTCGCGGACTACTACCATATAACGGCCTGCGGGCATGTTTTGGCCGCCGATGGCGAGGGCGCGGCCGCTGCCGTCATACGTGAAACGGCCAACTTGCTTCCCGCGCATGTTGTAGAGCGAAGCCTCGGCTGCCGACGGACCGGTCAAAACCAGGCTGCTGCCCGAACGGGCGACTGACCAGCGGACGGCTTGGCCCGGGGCCTGGTGCTGGGCCGATGAGGTTAGCCGCTCAAATATGGCTGTGATGGTTCTGTTGGCGTTCATTGAGATGGTGATTGTAGACGTGTCCACTCTAGTCAACCCCTGCGTGTCGCCCTCCCAGCGGACAAAGCGCCACGAGGGGGGGTTTGAGAAATGGGGAAAAGCGGTAAGCACTACGCTTGCGTTGTTATCAATAACGTGTGTGTTTATACCCTCGTCGTTACTTCTGGTGCCGCCGACGGTAACCGAAACATGGTGTTCGACGTTTGGATCGTTGCTTTCTGAGTCGCGCACTCTGAGGATACGGAACGGCATTGTCGTGGCGGGGGCGGCGCGGAGGCGGTTACGGATGTATGTGCCCGATGACTTGAGCTGCCATTGCGATGGATTTGAACCGTTGCCGGACTGTATGGCGGCGGAAGTTTCGCCAAGCGCGGCTATGGACCAGTTTGCCCAGCCAATATGGTGAAAGTCTAGAAAATCAAGCCATCTGGTGGTTTCCACTTCGTCGACGGTTCCTGTGCCGCTCGCGTTGGTAAGGCCGAACTCCGAAACAAAGATCGGAAAACCTCTGTCCATAGCGGTCATGATGCGGTTTCTGAGGACACCCCTGTGAACCGAAGCGTCTTGGCCGGCGTAGAAGTGCGCGGTGTAGGCCAGGTGCTTGCCGTTTATTGTGTTCCCCGGGCTGGTGGAAACTTCTGGGTTTTGGCACCAGTTGGGGGTACCGATGAGTATGATGTTGGCGGTGTCTATGGCCCTGATGGCGTCCGTCACAGCCTGCATATAGTTCCTTATAGTGGGAAACCATGGTGTGTTGCGGTTGCTGGGCAGTTCCACGCCGCCGTTTTGATTCGCCGGACGCCCCGGAGAACCGTTCGGCTCATTGTATATCTCATAGAGAACGTTGGGCACTCCTCTGAATTCGGTTGCCATAGCCTGAAAAAAAGTGATTGCCTGCTGCTGGTTGAGTTCCGCCTGATATGAGTGCCAGTCTATAATAACATACATCCCCTCCTCTATTGCGGCGTTCACAACCGTAAGCAGCCGGCTTCTATTACCCTCGGGGTCTGCGATAAACCCCCTGTCGTTATTGTTGAAGTTGCGTTCCACGGCCATGGCGGCCCGCACGACATCCGCCCGCCAGTCGCTTCTTAAATGCTGAACCACCCCCGCCCTATAAAAATCAACGCCGCCGCCTATGCTCCAGTACAGGCTCATCCCCCTGAGTTGCACCGGATTTCCGTGAGCGCCCACTATCTGATTCCCCACAACGCGCAACTGTCCATGCCGGGCTACCGGGCTGTTGGCCGGCGGTTGCTGAGCCCCCGCCCAAAACACCCCCGCGGCCATAAAAACGGCTATTGCGGTCATTTTCAATCTGTTTCCCATACAAAACCTCCATTTTTTAACCAATGATTTTTAATTTAGAATATCAGAATTAAGAAAGGGGCAGCCTTTCGACCGCCCCTGTTTTTACCTGGCAACCAACACCGCAGCCTGTTTAAAGCCTAGGGTTAGGGTTACACCCTGCGGGACCGCCGTCACCCGGATTCACAGGATCCGAGATACACGGGTTCGTGGTGTTGCTCGCTATACACGCCGTCATACTGACACGATCGGCCCACTCGTCGCAGTCGCCGGCTGTGTTAAGTGCGCCCGAGATAGAGGCCATGCTGGGCCTGAAGTAACAGCCGCCGTCGCCATACCCGGTAGGCTGGCCGAAATCGCAATAGAACCCGCTAGGATTGGGGCACGAGGGCCCAAACGCACCGTACTGGTTGCACATGGACTGGGCCGACCCTATGCAGTTGCCGAAGCCGTAGTCACAGAATCCGCCCTCGGTCGGGGGAGGATAGTTCGGGCAGGCAGAAACTATAATGCCGTGATCGTTGGTACAGTGGGTCACCGGATTAACGTTGCCGGGTATCGCGAAGCAGCCGCCTACCGTGTCTCCCGCCACTATCGCCGGAGGGCCCCAATCGCAATACTGTACGGTGCTGGCCGCGTTACAATCCGAAACGACTTCGCCGTGCTCTGCCATACAATTGGCCGCCGACTGGGTATTCGGGTCTGCGCTGGCGGGGTCTATTGGCCAGCAATTATTGGGATCAGCGTCCCATCTGCAGAACTGACCTGTTGACCCACCCTGGCAACCGTTGAATGTCGGAGTATGTTGACAGCACGCCGACCCCGGTGGCGCGGTAGTCAGACCGGCGCAGGGGTTGGAAACTTGGCAACCGTTGAAGTTCGGATTATGTTGACAGCACGCCGATCCCGGTGGCGCGGTAGTCAGACCGGTGCAGGGGTTGGAAGCTTGGCAACCGTTGAAGTTCGGTTGTTCCGCACAGCACGCCGATCCCGGATTGGCGACAGT
>JAITFQ010000111.1 GCA_031281225.1 Chitinispirillales bacterium | reverse complement strand
AGAGCGACATTTCCATTGTTCCGAGCGCGACCGAGAACATGCTGTCGGAGACGGCGACGCGGCGGTTGCCCTGCATCATGCTGTCGACGGGGACACCGGTTATGCGCGCCATCTCTTTGAACACCCTTACGCCGGTGACCGACGTGAGGCGCAGATCGTCGCGCACCCTGCTCAGGGCTCCCACGCGGTAGAAGAAGTTTACAAGCGGGAACGCACCCGGCGCGATGCTGCCGCCGGCATAGAGCGGCCTGTTCAGGCGGTACAGGGTTTCGAGCGCGAGGATGTTGTTCGACGTGTTGAGCAGGTCGAAGACGTACTTGCACCCCTCAAACCTCCTCCCAAAATTGCGCACGGGGTAGCCTCTGCCGCGCACGGCGCTACGGTCAAACACCACACCGGTCGCCCTGCCGCCTTCATAGAGTATCGTACGGCTCCACTGCACGTCACCGGTGACGGGGAACTCGTCCGTCCAACGGCTGTAGGGGCGGAATTCCCCGAGGTCGAAGTTGAGAGCGTTGAATATCGGCTTGGCGAGGGACGACCCGTTGGGCGTGCGGTTCCTTACTAGCGAGATCAGCCTTGAGCCCAACCTGTCCCGCGAGTGGTAAGCAAGCAGTTTTCCGGTTTTCGAGCACATTATGGAGTAGGCGAAGTACTGCCCGTCGACCCGCGTTGGCCTGCGCACATAGTAGAACACGCTGCGGCGGTAATTGTTGCCGCCGGCTCTCGCGTAGCGGATATTTTCGACAACGGTGTCGCCGGCATAGAGCGTGGTTGTGAACGGGTGGCCGGGCTCGGAGAAATCGGTTGATCTCGTGAGTACGCGCACGTTCCGCACGGTGTCGCGCGGTGCCCTCGCGGAGGTGACATTTTCGCCGTGGCTTCCGATGCGTACTTCGGTTATTATCGTCGTATCAGACCCGTAGCCCCTTTCGGAGACGAGCTGCTCGAGCATTTTTTGCAGCGGCAGATCAATGGTAAGCCTTATCGTGAGGTTGCCCTTACGCCTGACGAGCGAGTGTGGGTCTATGAGGTCCATCCGGGCGGTCTGCGCGGGGCTTGACCCGTTGCGGCGCAGCGTTTGCAGCCAAAATTCGTTCGCAAGGTCAACGAGCGGGCCGTGCTCCCCCTCTATGCGCCTCGGCCTTTGGAATTCGATGGTTTCAATCTCGGCGAGGACGGCTTCCTGCTTCTCCTCGCTCCATCCGAGCGCCGCGCCCATCCGAGGCATATCTATCCGGCACTGCGCCACGATTTTGGGCCTGACGTTGCGCCCCCACTTGACCATGCGGGCGAGGTAGATATTTTCCGCGTCGGTGAGCTCGTGGAGTTCCTTGCCAAACAGCCCGCGGGCGATGTCCTTGTAGCCGATGAGCCCGTGGTCGCTCGTCACGGCGTGGTTCATGTACACTTCGAGTATCTCGTCCGGATTGTAGACTTTCCTGAGCGCCGCCGCGAGCTTGAGTTCGCGCGTCTTGCGGTTTACGGTATTTGAAACCTGCCGTTGCCCCACCTCGTCGAGCCGCGACATGAAGAGCTTTGCTACCTGCTGTGTGATAGTAGACGTGCCGCGCGGCGTTGACATTTTTCTATTCGTAACGCTCGGCGGTATGGCGCGCAGGAACGCCCGCAGGAAGCTGTCGAACTCGAAACCGAGGCTGTTGGTACGGAAATTTTTATCTTCCGCGGCGATGAGCGCCGTCACAAGCGTGTGCGGAAATTCGTCCACCCGCGCCCGCTGGTGATCGGTCTTAATCCGGGTGATGGGGAGGTTGTTGCGATCGGTGATGAGGATTGTGCTTGAATACTCGCGCACCTCGTTTAATAGCTTGACGACGGCGAGCGACGGGAAGTCCGCGACTTCGACGCCGTCCACGATCCTGCGGCTTTCAGCCGGTTCGCCATCCGCACCCAAAATTCTCCGCGCTTCGACATCCATAGCCTTATCCATCAGCACGTCCTGCCACCCCGCCCCGTACTCCATGGAGAGCAGCCCGCGGTTTTCGAGGTCTACGAGCTTGTCACCCCAGCTATTGAAGTACCTGTTAAACGCGTACTTGCCACCGTAATAGCCCGCGGGAACGGAGAGCAGCGCAATTATCAACAGCACCAGCAAAATTTTCAGTTTGCTTTTGCGTTTTGGCGGGGGGGCATTTTTTTTGGTTTTCATGTTTTTCCTATTGAGGGATCAAAAACAATAATATAATAAATTCAAAATCAAATTCAAAATTTTTATTTGTGAGTATACGATATATCTCACGTATTTAGAAAATCCAGCATTGCCGGCTTTGCCGTCACAGTTAAAAATTTTTATTTGACAGTCTTAGACTGTTTTTGTTGTGAGTATACGACGCGTGTCAACGCAGTCTACTCGTGTGTCCTAAAAATTTTTAATTGTGAGTATACGCGTGTATCTCACGTATTTAGAAAATTTAGCATTTTCGGCTTTTGGCTTACGCCGAGATAAACAAGTTGCCGTCACAATTAAAATTTTTACCACTAGCGCCTGGATTTTATGTATATTATCGTATACTTGTAAAATTCAGGAAAGGACCTATGCAGCACAACCACTGCCACGATAGTTGCTGTAACGCCGCTGAAAACACGCTCAAATGGAGCGGTCTTTTACATACGGTCAACCGGGCGGCGGCGCTGCTGCTTACGCCGGAAAGCGGCGGCAGCATCGAAACCCCGCTCTCGGCGAGCATGGAACTCATAGGCAACTCTATAAGCGCCGACCGCGTACAGATTTGGCGAAACGAGATGGTAGGCGGAGATATGCACTTTGTCTTTACCTACGAATGGCTCAGCGATGTCGGAAAACAGAAAAGACCGGTACCCATAGGCTTAAAATTCCCATACAAAGCCAAGCCCGAGTGGGAGAACATGTTCCTGCGTGGCGAGTACATCTGCGGGCCGCTATCGGAAATGCCGCGGGAAGACCGGAAGTTTTTGGGTGTTTATGACATCAAGACGATTGTGATCATCCCACTATTTTTAAGAGAGCGGTTTTGGGGGTTTTTCAGCGTCGACGACTGTGTAAGAGAGCGCACTTTCACGGAGGACGAAATCAACATCCTGCGCACCGTGAGTCTGATGATGGCAAGCGCGATAGACCGTCATTCCCTGACTGCAAAGATTAATGAGGCACACAACCGCACAAAAATTTTACTCGACGCGACGCCGCTGTGCTGCCAACTGTGGGACGACAATTTCAAAAAAATTGACTGCAACGAGGAGGCCGTCAGGCTGTTTGGGTTTAAGAACAAAAAAGAGTATTTGGAGAGATATCACGAACTTTATCCCGAGTTTCAGCCCGACGGACAGCTTTCCGTAGAAAAGGTGGCAAAATATGTTCAAGAAGCTTTGGAAAGCGGCAGTTGTGTATTCGACTGGACATACAACATGCTCGACGGCACGGCCATGCCGGCGGCGGTTACCCTTGTTAAGGTCAAGTACGAAGACAGCTACGTCATAGCCGGATACACGCGCGACTTGCGTGAGCACAACAGGATGATGCAGGGTATTGAGTACCGCGACGACATGCTCTACGCCGTAAACCGCGCCGCCGCGCTTTTGCTCAATTCGGATATTGAGTCTTTCGAAGTCGCGCTGTGCCAAAGTTTGGGAATAATGGCAAACGCCGTAAAAGCGAACCGTGTCTATATATGGAAAAACCATGTACTGGACGGACAACTCTGCCACTCGCAGCTCTACGAATGGTCTAGCGGCGCGGAACCCATGCAGGGCACTACGGCTGCAATCAATATACCGTACTCGCCCGGCTGGGCGGAATCCCTGTCGGCCGGAATTTGCATAAATGGGCCGGTGAGCGGCATGTCCCCAGACAAGCGCGCCTACCTTTCCGCGCAGGGCATTGTATCAATTCTCGTGGTGCCGATGTTCATAAAGGATGAGTTTTGGGGGTTAGTCGGTTTTGACGACTGCCGCAGCGAGCGGGTGTTTACGGAAGAGGAGGAATCAATTTTGCGCTCCGGCGGCCTGTTATTCGCCCACGCGCTGCTCCGCAACGAAACGGTTTTAAGCCTTCGCGACACGGGGATCAGGCTGGAATCCGCGCTTGAACAGGCGACCGCCGCAAGCAAGGCTAAGGGCAACTTCCTATCGTGCATGAGCCACGAAATCCGGACGCCGATGAACGCGATTATCGGCATGACGGTAATAGGCAAAAATGCGGTGAACATTGAGCAAAAAAACCACGCCCTGAACAAAATCGAAGAGGCGTCGTCGCACCTGCTCGGTGTGATAAGCGACGTGCTCGACATGGCGAAAATTGAGGCGAACAAGCTGGAGCTCTCGCCGGTCGAGTATAATTTCGAAAAAATGCTCAAAAAGGTCGTATCCGTCATCAATTTCCGCGTCGACGAAAAGAGGCAGTGTTTCTCCCTCACCGTGGATAAAAATATACCGGGTTATATCGTCGGCGACGACCAGCGTTTGGCGCAGGTGATAACGAATCTCCTGTCAAATTCAGTGAAGTTCACGCACCATGGCGGCAAGGTCGGTCTCGCGGCATCCATGATTGACGAGGTTGACGGCAATTGCGAGCTGCGCATCGAGGTGTCCGACAGCGGGATAGGGATATCCGCTTCGCAGCAGGAGCGGCTGTTTAACGAGTTTGAGCAGGCGGAGAGCGGGACAAGCCGCGAATACGGCGGCACGGGCCTAGGTCTCGCGATTTCGCGGCGTATCATCGGCCTCATGGACGGCAAAATTTGGATTGAGTCGGAGCTTGGCAAGGGCGCAAAGTTTATATTTACCGTAAAAGTGAAGCGCGGGAAAACAAACGGCGACCTGCCGGGAAAATTCACGGATAGGACCGACGGCATTGACAACGGCAACGCGGACAGCGCTGGTATATTTGCGGGGAAAAAAGTGCTGCTTGCCGAGGATGTGGAGATTAACCGTGAGATACTGATAACGCTTTTGGAGGACACTGGGATTTTTATTGATTGCGCCGAAAACGGTAAGGAGGCGGTAGAAATGATAACCGCGTCGCCCGAAAAATACGACATCGTTCTTATGGACGTGCAGATGCCCAAGATGGACGGTCTCGAAGCGGCGCGGAGCATACGCGCCCTACCTACGCTCCAAAACATAAAACTGCCTATCGTGGCGATGACCGCCAACGTTTTCAAAAACGATATTGAGGCCTGCCTTGAAGCCGGCATGGACGATCATCTCGGCAAGCCGCTTGATTTTGACAAGGTACTGGAGAAGTTGCGCAAATATTTGGCCGTCCCCTAAAAATAAACGCCTGCCTGATACGTAAATATTTATGCGTTCCGCAAAACAAACGCCAACAAAAACCAAAACCGAAAGGAGTTTTACAATTATGAGTAGTCAAAAGTTCTTCACCTGCAACCGCTGCGGCAACATGGCCGGCCTGATGGTAAATAAGGGCGGCGTCCTTGCCTGCTGCGGCGAAAAAATGTCCGAAATCCTCCCCAACACGGTAGATGCGAGTCAGGAGAAGCACGTACCGGCCGTGACAAAAACCGAAAACGGCATAACCGTCCGCGTAGGAAGCGCCGCGCACCCGATGGAGGCGGGGCATTTTATCGCCTTTGTCTACGTTTCGGCCAAAAACGGTGGCTACATGAAAAAAATCGACATCGGCAAGGAACCCGTCGCGGAGTTTTTATTTGTTGGCGACGAACCTGTCACGGTCTACGCGTTTTGCAATCTGCACGGACTATGGAAATGCGATTTGTAGTGGGATCGCATCAATAATTTTCATCCAAAAACGCGGGCGGATTGGTTATCCGCCCGCGCCAAATATTTCCACATAACGGCCCGTATTGCCTGCGGGTTTTTACTCTCCCGCTTGCCCCGCCTCATAGCTATCCAGCATCGCGTCCTGGATGATGAGGTCTACCCTGCGGTTTTTCGCGCGGCCTTCGGGGGTGTCGTTGTCGGCGATAGGTACGTCAAAAGCCCTGCCGACCGAGGTCATCCGCTCCGCCTCTACACCCTGCTCAATCAAAAAATTCAACACGTTGGAGGCGCGGTTTTCGGAAAGCTGCTGGTTCAGTTCCCGCGAACCAACATTGTCGGTATGGCCTTCCACCACGATATTCGGCTCCTTGTAGACAATGAGGATACCGGCTATTCTAGCCAGGTTGGTTTTAAGGTTTGTAGTAAGGTCGGCCCTGCCCGTTTCGAACAGGATGTCGGACATGGATATGATGGTCCCGCGGGCGTCCTTGCTGACCATGATGAGTTCGCTCTGCAGTTCGTTGAAGCGTCTCTGGGCGTCGGCCATGACCTGGCGCAGGCGTTCGCGCTCGGCGGCGAGGTCGCCCTGGAGCTCTTCGGCCTTGGCCTGAGTCGCTTCAAGTTCCTGCGCGAGTCTGTAGGCGCGGCCGCCTTCGATGCGGCCAATCGCTTCGTGCAGGTTATGGAGGGCAAGCATCAGCGAATCGCGGGTCGCATTCATTCTGCGGGTTTGCACCATGTTCGTTTCCCGCCCAAACTCAATCAGCGCCGCGGCTATGTGCGTGGAGCATATTGAGAACGAGGTCGCGGCTTCTTTGGAGCCGGGCTTCGTTTCGAGAATGGACAGGGCGGCCCTGAGCCTCCCCTTGGCGTCGGTGTAAATCGGCGTAGCAGCCGCTACGCTTTCGCGCCTGAGAGCGGAAAAATCGCTGTCCAACCTCGATTCAAGCGCCTTGAGCTCATTAAGCCTGTTGCGCTGTTCCGCAAAAACCGTTACACTAAGTAACGCTACCAGTAGGATTATTATGGTCTTTTTCATAAATTGTTACCTCCCCCCCGCGCTTACTCTTGTTAAAATTTCCTGATATTTTTCTACCTGCTCCGTGCTGAACTCAAGCGCGGTCCTTGCCGTTTCCAAATCGGCGGCGCTCGCCTCAAGAGAGTGGCGCGCCAACGCGAGCCTGTAGTAGGCCGCGGCAAGATCCGCTAAATCGGCGGCGTCCTTGCCTTTCGCGGCCTGGGCCTTTGCCAGGAAACTGTCGGCGATGGCAATCTCATTGCCCCTGAGATTATTGGCGGCGGCTTCCGCCTTGAGATACTCCGCTTCCGCCACAAACCGCGTCTGAATCTGGCGGAAAGAGGGCCCGCAGGCCGTGAGCGTAAGGCAGAGCCCCGCGGCAAGCGGTAGCAATGTCCGTTTTAACATCTAAACACCCCTTTGCTGAATTGTTATTAAGGTATATTTAAGGTACAGTCCCATACCGGATAATTATAGAAGATAACTTATGCGCGTGTTGCGTGCAAGAAAATTTTTTTATTTGGAGTATACGATGTATTTCACGCATTTGGAAAATCTGAAATTACGCAGGGGTTCTGCAAAATCAGATTCTGCGCCATACTTGGCTTTTTGGTAAGAAATAGGTTTTGACGCAGATTTTTGAATTTTGAATTTAATTTTTTGACTTTGCCCCCGCAATATTATATTTTACATACATGAAACGCTTACTCCCCATCGGCATTCAAGACTTTCCCAAGCTCCGCGAGGGCGGTTTTGTTTACGTAGACAAAACGGCCCGAATCCATGAACTTCTCACCGGTTCCGGGCAGCCCTTTTTCCTGTCTCGCCCGCGCCGCTTCGGCAAATCGCTTTTGTGTTCGACGTTGGGGGCGATTTTTGAGGGGCGGCGGGAACTGTTTGGGGAGATGGCGGGGCGGCCGGCGCTTGCTATCAATTCTCTTGAATGGGCGTGGAAGAAGCATCCGGTGATAAGGATAGACCTGAACGCCGGGGATTATGCGAACGAGGGGTTGGACGCTTTGCGGGCGGTGCTCTCATATCAATTAAAGTTTGAAGCGGATAAGCAGGGCGTAACTCTCGACGATACTACTCACGCTTATCAATTTGCTGGTTTAATACAGAAATCCTGCAACAAGGCGGGCGAAAGGGCGGCGGTAATCATTGATGAATACGATAAACCGCTTTTAGAAACTATCAATAATCCTGCTACCCATGAAAAAATCAAGAGCGCGCTCAAGGGTTTTTACGGCGTCCTCAAGTCGTCCGACCCGTACCTGCGGTTTTTATTGCTTACCGGCGTGACCAAATTTTCTCAAGTGAGCGTGTTTTCCGATTTGAACCATCTCGACGACCTGACCCTCGACCCGTGCTACGCGGACCTTTGCGGGGTAACGCAGGAGGAGCTTGAGCGGGATTTCGGGCCGGAAATAGAGAAAGTTTTGAAGGAAACCGACAGAAACAGGGAAGAATACATGGAAAATCTGCACCTGTACTACGACGGCTACCGATTTTCCAAAAAACCGCTTAAAGTATACAATCCGTTCGGCCTACTCAATCATTTTAAGAAGGGCGGGGAATTTAACCCCTACTGGTACGATACCGGTACGCCTACTTTTTTGGTAAAACTTATTGCCGAGCAAAAAATAAATATTCTCAATTTGACTAACATGCAGGTTGGGTACGCCGACTTCCGCAAATACGATGTCGAAGAGATGAGAGCGGAGCCGGTGCTATACCAAAGCGGATACCTGACAATAAGAGATTATGACGACGAATTAAATATGTACATGCTCGATTTTCCAAACGAAGAGGTACGGTCCTGCTTCGCGAAGTCACTATTAGACCACTATCTGCGCCCATCGAACGAAACCGCCGCCGGAATGCACGCCAAACTCCTGCAAGCGTTAGCCAAGGGCGAGATCGAAGAAACGATAAACACCCTGCGCAGGTTTTTCGCCGCGATACCCTACGATATAATTAAAGATACGGAAAATTACTACCAAACCGCGACCCACCTTATATTCTTCATGCTCGGCTTCAACTGTCGCTCGGAAGTAAGAATTGCCGACGGACGTATAGATACGCTTGTCGAAACGAAAAATTATGTCTACTGCTTCGAATTCAAATTAGACAAAACCGCAGACGAAGCGTTAGCGCAGATTGATACGAAGGAATATCTGCTGCCGTGGACGGGGAGCGGGAAGAAGCTGTTTAAGGTAGGGGTGAATTTTGATTCGGAAAAGCGGAATATTGGGGAATGGAAGTATACTGCTATATAATTACCCGCCATACGCCAAAAACAAAAAATGACACGAAAAGAAAAAACTGGGACGGCCAACAACTTTTACCTGCCATAAATTTTTTCTTGCATTTCAAATAAACCGAAATATATATTTATAAGCGATACTCGAATATCAACCAGTCCAAAAGTCCTGTGGAAACACTGCGGGGCTATAGGGGGTGGTATTGCCTGAAAACAAATTTTTTAAGTTTTTACCAAATACGTGAGACACATCGTAATACTCACAAATCAAAAACTTTATTGTGCGGGAGGCGAGAGATTGAAAGATGGTAGCTTTTGAGATGGTGTCGGATAGTTTTAGTAATAGTGTTTATAACGGTGATGTGAATACCCCCCCCCCCCCCCCCCCCCCCGCCGGAAACATCACGCCAATCCACCATCTCAGCGGATCCACCTT
>JAITFQ010000083.1 GCA_031281225.1 Chitinispirillales bacterium | reverse complement strand
ATGGCTACAATGACCATTGACCTGAATGACGTTGTTGGCGTGAACGCCGCAGGGCTTCGGGCACTGTCTGACGCATTAGGCGATGACGGCGCGCGCGTATTTATTAACCAATTCAATAAGCCGCGCCTGACAGCTTCACAGATCGCGGACGCTTTGGAGCGTGGGAAAGCTCGCGCCGCCGCAAATGGAATGGGGCGACCCGGTAGAGACTTCACAACAGAGCGACATGAGCAACCGCAAAAATCCTTTGAAGAGGTGACTGCGCGGATCATGGCCGCCGATGCAGCCGAGAAAGCACGGCGGGGGCTGTCCTGATGGCGGGTTACAGTGCCGGTTAATTTGAAACGCGCCCTGTGGCTTGATTTAAGCCCCATTACGGCGCGTTTCAAGCCTGCCCCATATTGGGTCCGGCGCGTTGAAATTGGGCTTGTTTTGGGTTATTTCACCGTCGCCAAAAATGACGGTGGTAAAATGACGGCAAATCGCAAAAGGGAGGGACTATGAAACGAGCCAACGGAACTGGTAGCGTGGTCAAGCATGGCGGCGACACAAAAACGTATGGTAGGCCAAACATTGCGCAATATGAAATCTGTATATGATAATTATTGCGAACCGTTATATAATACGCCTTATGCCGCCATTAAGGCGTATATGATGCAACAGTATGTTGATAGTTGTGGTGGAAAAGCCGACACGCAGGCGCGGGTAAAAAACTTGTTTTATAATCTTGACAGAGAGGCCATCGGCCTTGACGTCATAAAGCATGGGTATTCGGAATTAATCAGAGTGAGCGCGCCGGTGAGGAAAGAACGGCAGATTTTTTCAGACATTGAGGTTGGCCGCCTTTGGGATGCCGCCGATGAGCCGTGGGTGGACACGGTGCTGATCCTGCTGTATTCCGGGTGGCGCATATCTGAGCTTCTTGCTCTGAAGGTCGAGGATATAAACCTTGATATGGGCATTATGAGGGGCGGCGCCAAAACAAAGGCCGGTAAGGATAGGGTTGTCCCAATACACAGATTAATAATGCCGCTTATAAAAAACAGGCTGAGAAACTGCAAATTCAGACTGATAGAAAATGGGGGAGCGCCTGTTGGCTATGATACCTACCTGTATTTCTTTAGGGGCGCGATGGGCAAACTCGAAATCAACCACACAATCCACGAAACGCGGCATACGTTCCGCACGTGGCTCGATCGGGCGAGCGCTCCGCTGTCTTGCGTTAATCGGATAATGGGTCATGTTTGCGGGGATGTGGGATTGCAGACGTACACACATAAAGTCATTGAGGAATTAAGGGCGGCGGTAGACTTAATTGCAACCGAACAAAAGGTGAAAATAAAGGCGGTAGGTAGCAAGTAGGTAGCAAAAATTAACGAAACCCTCGTAAAATATGACACATATTCTCTACTACATAACATCTCACGGATACGGCCACGCCGTCAGGAGCGCGGCGGTTTGTAACGCTTTGGGGGAGTTGTCGCTGAATATCCGCATAACCGTTAAGAGCGACATACCCGCGCGTTTTTTTGAGGAGGAATTGATGCTGCCGAGCGGTGCCGTCAATGTCGTCAAAGGGTCGTTTGATGTTGGGTGTTTGCAGAGTGATGGGGTTACGGTACTGATGGAGGAGACGCTTCAGGCTTACAAAAATATCAGTATCAATAATACATTAATGCTTGATGATGAAGCAAAATGGTGTGTGGAGAATAAGGTTGATTGTGTCGTAAGCGATATTACTCCGTTTGCTTTTGATGTTGCGGACAGGGCGGGGATACCGTCTGTAGCGATTGGCAATTTTACATGGCACGACATATATTCGCCGTACATCGAATGCTTCCCGCAATACGCGCATATCTTGACGGAGATGGCTGGTCAATACGGCAAAGCCACAACCGCCCTCGCCCTTTATCCGGCGTCGCCCATGCCCGTCTTTGATCACAAAAAAAATGTCCCCACAATCGGCAAGAAAGGGCGTGACCGGCGGGATGAGATTTACGATAAATTCGGAATAGACCGCCGCAAATGTCTTGGGCTGATCTATACAGGAAATTTTGGGTTAGAAAGCGTCCGCTGGGGCAATCTTGAAAAATTTGCCGGATGGGAATTTGTCGGCGTCTACCCGCTCCCCGGAAACCCTGAAAATTTCCACGCCGTAACCAAAGCGCAGTTCCGCTACGAAGACCTCTCCGCTTCTGTCGACGCCATCATCGGCAAGATGGGTTACGGTGTTCTGTCCGAGTCTCTCCTGAACGGTGTGCCGCTAATCTACCTCCCCCGTGAGGATTTTTCCGAATTTCAAGTCTTGGACGCCGAGGCTAAACGGCTCGGAAACGGAGTATGCATCGATACCGCGATGTTCACCGAAGCTGCTTGGGAGGATGTGCTGGCCGCGGCCGTCAACAATAAACAACCCCCCGAGCTTTGCGGCGGCGCGCACATTTGCGCACAGGAAATTATAAATACAATAAAAATCCGCCGCCCATAACATAAGTTTTTCAATTTTTTGCAATAATTTTGATTTTCTTTGCACAAATATTATTTTATTACAATATTCATGTATAAGCAACCGTAATAATTATCAGATACACGGCGAAGGGGCTATGAAGCAACAAGCAAACGATGACCAGCTACTGTTTGACATGTGGCTGAGTGGAGATTCCAAGGGTTTTTCCGGGCTCTATGAGCGGTACAGGAGCCGGGTGTTCGGCTTTTTGCTGCGTATGACCGGCGATCGCGAGATTGCCGAGGATATGTTGCAGGAGGCGTTTCTG
The DNA here is from genome assembly GCA_031281225.1 of Chitinispirillales bacterium. Classification (GTDB taxonomy): domain Bacteria; phylum Fibrobacterota; class Chitinivibrionia; order Chitinivibrionales; family Chitinispirillaceae; genus GUT77. Next base: position 20,006 of record JAITFQ010000083.1, on the reverse strand, counting down.
GCCGCGCTTCGCAACGCGGATCACTTCGATCGGTCGAGGAGCTTTTTAAGCTGGCTCTTCGGTATCGCCCATAAGCGGGTCATTGACTACTACCGTCACGCGAAGGTGGAAACCGATCATATCGGCGATACCGGCGGGTCGGTGGGTAGCCGGTTCGACTCGCAGGAACAGGATTTGTCGAACAAGCATTTGCGCGCTCTGGTAAATGAAGCGGTGGCGCAGCTTGAGCCGTCGCAACGGGAGGTTTTTCTGTTGCGTGAACTCGGCGGCGTACCCTTTAAGGAGATCGCGGAGATGATGGACTGCCCAATAAACACTGCGCTTGGCCGTATGCGCCTGGCGCTCAGGAACATGAGAAAAGAACTGAAGAAAAGGGGGATCAATGGCGTGCAATAAATTTGAAGAACAAGGACTGCTTTACCTGTCGGGCGAACTCGGCAAGAGCGACGCCGCCGAGTACGAGTCACACCTGTCGGCCTGCGAGGAGTGCAGGTTAGAAACGGAGAGCTATAAGCGGGAGAGCGCGCTTTTTTATACCGCCGACGTCCTCGGGGAGACCCCGTCGCCGGCGGCCGACGCCGCGATACTGCGGGCCGGCGAAAATTTCAAGAAAGCGCGCACACCCGTATTTATGCCGATGATGTTTATCAAAAAGTACGCGCCGGTACCGCTCTTCCTGATGCTCGTCATGGTCGCGGTGGGCGGCTATGTCAGATATAACTCAATGCACGCGGAAAACCTCCGCGCGAACCTGACAGGCGAGACAGCGGAACAGTTCGCGATAACCGATCCTCACCACGGCGCTGCCGACATGGCGGCCGCCGGCAGGGACGGGCTCACAATCATCGACAGCCTGGGGATCGAAGACAGCAACGCGGCGCCGAGGCCGCTTGGCAACCTCGACATGGAAGGCGTCGTTACGGTCAGCGGAGGGGAGTAGCCGTGTTACGAATATTATCCGGAATTAAACCCTCCGGCACGCTGCATATAGGCAATTATTTAGGGATGATCCGCCCCATGGTCGAGTCGCAGGAGCGGGGCGAACTGTTTTGCTTCATCGCCAACCTGCACAGCCTGACAACCCTGTTCGACGGCCCGCAAATGGCGCGAAACTCGGTGGACGCGCTCATCGACATGATGGCGCTGGGGATTGACCCCGACCGCTCGGTCTTCTGGTTGCAGTCCGACGTGCCCGAGGTCGCCGAGCTAACCTGGTACCTGAACAACGTCACCGCCGTGGGCCTGCTCGAACGCTGCCACGCCTACAAGGACGCCCAGGCGAAAGGGATCAGCGCCAACCACGGCCTCTTCTCCTACCCGGTGCTGATGGCCGCCGACATCCTCCTCTTCCAGTCAAACATCGTCCCCGTGGGCAAAGATCAGAAGCAGCACGTGGAGGTAACGCGCGACATCGCCATGAAATTTAATACCACCTACGGTGAGGCGTTTACCCTGCCCGACCCCGAAATTTCCGAAGAGATAGCGCTGATTCCAGGGGTCGACGGCCAAAAAATGTCAAAATCCTACGGAAACACCATAGATATTTTCGGCGAAGAGAAATCGACCCGGAAAAAAATCATGTCGATAGTGACCGACCCCACCCCCGTAGAGTCCCCCAAAGACCCCGACGCCAGCACCATCTACGCGATATACAGGCTATTTGCCGACGCCGGCAAAGCCGCGTCGATGGCCGAGCGGTTCAGGGCTGGGGGTTACGGCTATGGCGATGCCAAAAAAGAGCTATTTGAGATGCTTTGGGCCTATTTCGAGCCTTTCCGCCAAAAACGCAGCGAGTTGGCCGCGAATCTCGACTACGTCGGCGAGATAAGGAAAAAAGGCGCCGATAAGGCAAGGGCCGTCGCGGCGGTTACGATGAAAAAGGTCAGGGAATTAGTTGGTGTGATATGACATAATATATATTACATCCATGAAACGACTAATTACAATCACTGACCGAAACATTGAAGTTGGCGTAATCCCCGACCTCGGCGGCATGGTCGCCCTATTGCGCCTGTCCGGAAAGCCCAATGTCCTGAAAGCCGACCCGTCTCTCTGGGACCAGCCGCCAGCCCCCGTCCGCGCTTTCGGCCCCGACCCGGAGTGGAAAGCCTACAACGGCCACATAGTCTGGCTCGGCCCGCAGAGCGAATGGTGGCTGCACCAAACCAAAAGCCCCAAAAAACGCCGTGAAAAAGCGGTCTGGCCGCCCGATCCGTATATCAACAACGGCGATTTTAAGGTTATGGAACAAACCGATTCTTCCGTTGTAATGCAAGGCCCCAAGAGCGAGTTCAGCGGGGTGCGGCTTACCAAATCGATAAAAATAAAAAACGGCAAAGTTCTTTTCCACGTAAGCGCGCAAAACATCCGCGACGTGCCGGTCTCCTGGGATTTGTGGCTAAACACGCGCGTCGACGGCTACGCCCGCTGCTACGCCCCGGCCGCGTCGCTCGGCAAGGTTCGGTTTGACGGCGAGGAGACGGACATTCAGGACAAGAGCGTTTTTTCCCATGATCGGGGCTATTGCAGCGTCGAGCCGCGCGTGCCGGGCAAAGGTAAGATAGCGCGCTGGGCCAAAGCGTTCATCCCCGCGTCAAAAGGTTTCATGGCCGCGTTTGCCTCGTCGCAAGCGCTGATTATCAAATTCAAAAAACACCCGAAAAAATTGATTCATCCCGAGCAGGCGTTGGTTGAAATCTACAACTACACGACGCACAACCGGGCCGACGCCCTGACAGAGCTCGAATATCACGCCCCCTACCTGACGCTCGCGCCAGGGGAATCGATGGACGCGTCGCAGACGTGGGAACTGTATCCGTTCAAAGCCAAGCCAAGCCACGAAGAATGTATAAATTTTTTACAAAAATTTTATTTGTGAGTATACGACGTGTGTCCAGCGCATTTACACGTGTGTCCTAAAAATTTTTATTTGTGAGTATACGATGCGTCTCACGCATTTAGAAAATTTAACATTGTCGGCTTTGCCGTCACAATAAACAATCGAAGATTGTTAAAGGATATGCCGCATTTTGCCGATATGATTAAGGGGGACTGTCTTTGGACGGATTTAACCCGAACCTTAACCCAAACCGTGTGGACTGAATATGCTGATTCGTGAAACCGACAGGACGCATTCGCACCGTGCGCGTTCCAAGAACGCGGCGACCCCTTTGCGGAGAACCGCCGAGGGGCTTGGCGTTTTTCTCGACCGGTTGTCCGAGTCTGTGAGGGAGTCCAAGAGCGCCGCTGATTCCGTAGACAGCGCGCTTGGCACCCACGGCAGGCATTCTACGCGCGGTTTTAAGTTTTTTCCCCCCGTGGCCGAGGGCGAGGAAGAGGTTCCCATTGATCTCAATTTGAGCGAGGAAGAAAGCCAGGCGCTTGAAATGCTCAAAGAGGCCAGAAATCTCGCCGCCGACGCTACCCAGCAGTCTATGCCCATGCAGGAGCGGATGCTTTCGCAGGAGCGGATACAGACTATTTTCTTAGAAGTGAGCGCGAGGCGTATTGAGATATTGTCGTCTATGCTTAGCGAACCGCGGGATTCCGACGACTCGCCTTTCAACCTCGCGATCCCCGAGACGGCGCGGGCGGCGTATACGGCTATTGACGGCATGATTACGCGCCTTTTGGGTGTTGGAACAAGGGGCGAGGCCGATACCACGGGCGCGAACTCCCCCTATATTGACCATGAGGCCGCGCTGAGCGCGTCGGAACAGTTGCGGGAGTTTCTTATGAACGAGGGGCCGGCAAAGGCTTTTTCCAGATTCCGCGAAATCAACCGCTCACATGTACTCGGATTGCTGCAATAGAGCGAAAAAAAAGAGACCACAATGCCTACCGATACAATTAACAACGCGCGCCGGTACAATAGTATAAGGGTGAGAACCACAAGCCTCAAAGGGCTCGTATGTTTCATGCACGGAAAGACGCTGTCGCATATCAAAAAGGGGATAGAGGAGGGGAGCCGGCGTGACATAGAAAAGGCGCAAAACCTGATTTTTCAGTTGGAACTGGCGGTGAACAAGGATGAGGACGCCTCGAAGGTGCTGTCGGAACTGTATGCCTACTGCTACTATCTGCTTGAAAAAACAGACCCGCAGAGCATATTGACCGCTAAAAAAATATTAAAAACGCTGTCGGATACGTTTAATCAACTGTCTGTACAAAAAATATCCTGAAAGCAAAGGGACAGAAATAAAAAATGGAAAAACAAAATTTTCATCTCATCCCTCGGGTGAAAAATCTGCGCGTTCAGGATGGGTTTTGGGAGTGTGCGGGGGGGACGATTGATACTGTTATTGACGCTGGTATCAATATAAATATTCCCAATGCCGCCGGCAGCCGCACCGGCGCTTCCGATGAACGCTACTCAATAAAAATATCCGCGGACGGGGTGCGGCTCGTCGGAGCGTCGCCGCGGGGGTTGTTTCGCGCGGAAACGACGTTTGCGCAGCTGTTGATGAATCACCCGCAAAAAATCCCATGTTTGGAGATATTTGACGAGCCTGATTTCTCGGTAAGGGGATTTTATCACGACGTAACACGGGGAAAAGTCCCTACCCTTGACACGCTCAAGAGTTTGGCTGACACTCTTGCGTTTTACAAAATCAATCAGTTGCAACTATATATAGAACACACGTTCGCGTTCTCAAAAATCCCCGAATTATGGGAAGACAAAACGCCGCTTACCGCCGCCGACATCACCGAGCTTGATAGATACTGCGCCGAGAGATACATCGATTTAGTCCCGTCGTTATCAACTTTCGGCCATCTTTACGAACTCTTGCGCCTGCCGCGCTTTGAACACTTGAACGAATTAGAAATAAGCGCGTCTCAAACCACGCGCTGCCTGTGGGACCGCATGGCGCACTACACGCTTGATGTTGGCAATCCCGAAAGTTTTGAATTGGTAAAAGGGATGATTGAAGAATACGCCCCGCTATTCTCCTCCCCATATTTTAATATCTGCTGCGACGAAACGTTTGACCTCGGCAAGGGGAAAAACGCGGCGCGGGCGGAGAAGGAGGGGGTCGGGCGGCTGTATGTCGACTTTGTCGGGAAAATTATGAATACCGTAATCTCTATGGGGAAAACGCCGATGCTTTGGGGCGACATCATCCTCAAACACCCCGAACTCATCTCGGAACTTCCCCCCGGCGCAATTTTTTTGAACTGGGATTACGTGCCCGACGTCACCGACGCGTCTGTAAAAACGTTCAAAGCCGCCGGAGTAACACAGTACGTATGCCCCGGCGTGCAGGGATGGAGCAGATTTGCCGCAGACCTGAACCGCGCGTGTCTGAACATATCAAAAATGGCGGCCTACGGCAAAGCCGCCGGCGCGCTCGGCCTGCTCAACACCGACTGGGGCGACTGCGGGCATGTCAACCTGCTGTCGACATCATACCACGGGCTGGCTTTCGGCGCGGCGCTTTCGTGGGATGTTGGGGACGGGGGCGTTTGTATTGATAAAAATGATGGATGTATTGATAATGCCGCCGTAGATGATTTCGACAGCCGGTTTTCGTTTTTGCAATGGGGTATTGACGGCAGCCGCCTCGGTAATATATTAAGAGAATTAGGCGAATTGAGCGGTTATCACTTCGGAAATTTATATGCGTGGGTTACCGATAAGCAATGCCTCTGGTACAAAGAAGACGAAATAAAAGCCGCCGATCCCGCCGAGCTCGCCCGCAAAGCCGCCCGCGCGTTGGAGATTAAAATGGAATTGGAAAAACTTTTGAGCAAGGTTACTAATACTAATACCCAAGCCGAGTTCAAGGAATACATCTGGAGCGCCTCCGCGACCGCGTGGCTGCTGTCAGTCCAGTTAGCCAAGAAAAAATACGAATACGCCCAAACGACCATAGATGAAAGTATACCTATCCCCACCCCCAATCAAATCATTAAGGATGGCCAAACAATCCTAGTACAATTAAAAACCCTTTGGCGCGCCCGCAACCGTGAATCGGAACTGCGCGACGTCGTCGAAACATTCAAAAGCGTTTTGGACAGGGCAGCGTCCCAGTTATTTGATTTGCAATGAATCCGCTTTTTTATTATATTTTAGTGTTAATGTGAGCGTGCCGGTATTGCAGTATATTTACATTATGATTATTACGCCGCCTTATAGAATAGGTGAAATCAAAACGGAAACATTTTTATGAGCTACATGCTTTCTCTCGTCGTCCCCTGTTTTAACGAAGAGCGCACCATACGCGTGTGCGTCGGCAGGGTGCTTGAATTTGCGGCTTCGCAGGATTTTTCCGTTGAGATTGTCGCGGTGGACGACGCTTCTACCGACGGCAGCTGGCGGATATTGCAGGAACTGGCGGAGAAGCACGGCGAGCTGAAAATTTTCAAGCACGAGAAAAACCGTGGCAAGGGCGCGGCCCTGCGCACCGGGTTTGTACACGCGGGCGGCGATTTCGTGGGGATACAGGACGCCGACGCCGAATATAACCCGGCGGACTACCTCACGATGCTAGAACCTATGCTCGACGGCCGGGCCGACGTGGTCTACGGCTCGCGCTATCTGCGCCCCGATACGCGGCGGGTGCTTTACTACTGGCATACCGGCATGAACAAATTTCTCACCGCCGTATCAAACATGTTTACGAATCTCGACATCACCGATATGGAGACCTGCTACAAGCTGTTCCGCCGCGAGGTGATTCAGGAGCTGGCGCCGCGGCTTAAAGAGGAACGCTTCGGCTTTGAACCGGAGATTACCGCCCGCGTGGCGCAGGCCGGCTGCCGGGTGTACGAGTGCGCCATATCCTACAACCCGAGGACTTACGAAGAGGGTAAAAAAATAGGCTGGAAAGACGGTGCCCGCGCCCTGTACTGCGTCTTTCACTACAGCGCCCACGCCGCGCCGCTCCCCGTAATGGTGCTGATTTATTTGCTCATCGGCGCGGCGTCGCTCATTGTAAACAACATCAGCTTCGTAGTTTTGACGCAGGCGGGAATAACGCTAAACAGCGCAATCATCGCGTCGCTCGTCATCTCCTCCGTGTTCAACTACCTGCTGTGCGTAACGCTTTTGTTCAGGCACAAATCGCGTTGGAGCGCGGGCGGGGAGATATTTTTGTACGCGCTCACCGTATCGGTCATGGGCCTCATAGACTACAGCGTCACGAGCCTTTTAATCGCGCTGGTGCCATTTTTCAGCACCCATTGGAGCGGCGCGAAGTTCATAGCCTCTGCCATCGGGTTCATCGGAAATTTCGCGCTCAGAAAATGGTTAGTGTTCCGCGAGAGCGGGAGGAGCAGGAAAGGGGGGCGGTGAGCGGGATGAAATTTAGGATTTTGTTAAAAACCCGTTAGACTTATGAGAAATTTAGGATTTTGTTAAAAACCATCTTGAATTTACACGATACGTATAGTATATTTATATAGTGATACCGCGTATCGTGGAGGAAATATATGTTAGACAGGCCGGAATATCTTAATGCGCTTAAGCGTCACCAGGACAAGTCAAACCTGATAAAAGTCGTAACAGGCATCAGGCGGGCGGGTAAATCGACGCTGTTAGAACTGTTCAAGAACCATTTGGCCGAAACGGGCGTGCCGGACAGCCGTATAGTCGGCATAAACCTTGAGAGCAAGGAAAATTCCGCGTACCGTGACGGCGACGCGCTGTACGATTACATAAAATCGCAGATAAAAACCGGCGTGCTCCACTACGTATTCATAGACGAACTCCAAATGGCCTCCGGTTACGAGGACGTGGGGAACAGCCTGCGCATGATGAAAAACGTAGACCTCTACGTAACCGGTTCCAACTCGCGCATACTGTCGAGCGAAAACGAAAACGGCGGCAAGGGGCTGTCGTCGGGAAAAAATCTGACCAAATGGGGCGGGCGGTATATAGACATAAGGGTGCTGCCGCTTTCTTTCAAGGAATATGCCTCGGCTTTTCCCAAAAATGCCATGACCGTAGACAGTCTGTTCAAAAATTATCTCGAACAAAGCTCGTTCCCCGAAACTCTCGAATACATAAAAGACGGGGAGTACGATTCTGCCGGCGTTCAGGAATATCTTGACAGCGTTTATAACAGCGTGATATTAAAGGACATCATGACGCAACCCGGAATAAAAGATGTAACCCTGCTCGAACGCGTTGTAAACTTCATGTTCGCAAACATAGGCAGCGAAACATCCATACACAACGTTGCCGGCGTGCTGAACAACGACCTGAAGCTCAGAGCGGATGAAAAAAAAGTATATTCGGCGACATTGGAGAACTACTTAAACGCACTGCAAAACGGCTACCTTTTCTATAAGGCGGCCCGTCACTACGCAAAGGGCAAGGAGTACCTGAAAACCAACGCAAAATACTACGCCGCCGATATGGGGCTGCGGTACTATCTTTTAGGCGGCAATTCAGAAACGGATGCCGGGCATATACTGGAGAATATCGTCTACCTTGAACTGCTGCGCCGCGGCCACAAGGTAAAAGTGGGCAGAGTCGACGACAAGGAGATAGACTTCGTCGCCCAAAAACCCGGCGGCAGAATAGAATACTACCAGGTCTCCCAAACCGTCCTCGACCCCGCGACGCTAAGGCGGGAACTGGCGCCGCTGGAACAGGTAAAAGACAGCTACCCCAAATTTTTACTAACACGCGATTACGACAACAGCGTGTACAGAGGAATTCGGCATAAAAATGTTTTGGAGTGGCTGTTAGAGTGATTCTGTTGTTAATTCGTGATACATTGAAAAAATGTTTGCTTTTTCAGCACACAAAGGATTATATTATTAATGTGGACACCAACTAAAAGAGGTCAAAATGTTAATAGCCAACCCGCTTTACGATACCGCGTTCAAGGGGCTTGCGCAGGACCTTGAGGTCGCCAAGGCTATAATTGAGGCGCTTCTTGAAACGGAAGTGCTTGATATAGAGTTGGGTGCTACCGAATTTGTCAAGCCTGTGGAGGACGACGACAAGCGTCCGAAATTTTTCAGGATGGACTACTCCGCCGTCATAAAAACGGAAGACGGTTCGCGTCAGAGAATCCTGATTGAGATGCAAAAGGCAAATGGCGGCGACGCGCTCGCGAGGTTTAGGGAATATGTCGCGCAGGCTGGCTACAGGGCCAAATCCGATATGAAAGGTCCGCTTCCGTTCGTTACCATCTATTTTTTGGGTTTCAAGCTGAAAAACGTCGCCACCCCCTGCCTGAAAGTTTCCCGTCAGTACGTTGATATGCTCAGTAATGAAGTTTTGGACACTAAAGAAAAATTTGTTGAACTGCTCACGCACGATTCTTTTATAATTCAGGCGCCTCGTATAAAGACAAGCGCGAATCCGCAAACAAGGTTAGAGAAAATATTGAGCGTTTTTGAGCAGGACGGTTTTACCGATTCCAGCGAGGAGACAATATATTACACGCGCCCTGTGGAAGACCCGTATCACAAAAAAATGCTCGACATCCTCCACTACATTGGCACCAACCCCGAAGAGCGCAAGAAGATGGACAACGAGGCGTACTGGCTGAGGTACGAGGATATGTGGTACGGGGAGATGGCGAGGATGCAGGACAGAGTGGAGGAGGCGGAGGAGATGGCGGAAAAAAGAGTCGCCAAAGCGACAGCTGAAGCAAAGGCAAAAGCAAAAGCCGAAGCAAAGGCCGAAGTAGAAGCCGCAAAAGCCGAAGCAAAGGCCGAAGCAGAAGCCGCAAAGGCAAAAGTAGAAGCCGCAAAAGCAGAAGCGGAAAAACGGGACGAGGCCATCGTAAGACAACTCCTGAACAAAGGACTTGAACCAAACGAAATCTCTACGCTGATGAACATTCCAGCCAAGACTGTGAAACGCCTCGCGGGGGGCGCTTTATAAATTGAAACACCACCTAACAGCATTTCTCCGCCACCAACAGCAGATTCGACGGTAGCCCAAAAAATGTTGATGAGAGTATCTTGTATCTTTTTATCCCGTTTCCCTCGCACAAACCCCTCAACCCGCCGCGCGTCAGTAAATTCAGGTTTTCTTCAAGAGCGAAAAAATCCTTGCCGATAAATCTCAATAGCTTCCTGTGAATATTCTTGGGCAGCCAGTGGATTAGCGGCAGCAAGGTGTGCAGCTCTATGGGGTAGTATCGGTTGGGTGTGGTGATGAAGATATGTTTTTTGGCTATCCTGAAACACTCGCCGATAAACTTACTTTGATTCTCATACGAACCGACGTGCTCAATTACGGCAGAAGAGAAAACCAAATCAAACGTGCTATCCTCAAACGGCATATCAAGCGCGGTGCCCTGTACGAATTTTAAACCCTTGTACTCATCCTCCATCCAACCCGCGTCGTCGTTGGAAAGAGCGGTGATTCTTTCGGGGTAAGGGTAGAGCTTCTCGAAAAAATTTGACAGTATCAAGGCGCGGTTAGCCGTAACGCCAACGTCGATTATTGTATTCAGGTTTTCCAAATTAATTTTTTGAGACAAAATGCTGTATATCCGCTGCCTCGCGCTGTACGCCATTTTGTCCGCGAGAGAATTTTCTTTGGCGGAGGTGTAGGCGTACTCTATGTTGGACGAAAGAGTTTTGGACATGCTAAGCCTTTCTTGTTTTTTAAATTTGTCTGAATATCCCAAGCGAATACTCAAACGCTCCCTATCAGCCCCAACGAATGTTGGAGATAACGGTACAGCACGGGGTCGCTCGGCGATGGGTCGTTTGATATATGGCCCGCGAAGAGCATTAACCCTACAAATATTGTCAGGCTGAGCAAAACGTATATAGCCTTCAAACGATTTTTCTTTTGGTTCACGTGGACGGTTTCGCTGTTGTACCAGTAATAGGCGCCGAACAGAGACGCGAATATGATGAAAAACGCGAAGTCTGCTATGTACCGGCCCGAATGGCCTATGAGCCATGAGTTGGCGAGTATTATAACGGCGGCGATGATTAAAAATGTCGCCGAAAGGTAAAATGATTTGGGCTTGATTTTTGAGAACATGCTCTTGAAAAAGAAATACAAACAAAAAACAATCGGAAAGTTTATCATGCCGATGCCTTTGTCGTAGAATATTACAGAGAAAAATTGAAGCATACCCGAATGCGGGACGCTCTCGACATAAGGGAATGAAAATGTGTATCGGCCTGTAAAAAGCAAATAAGTTGCGGAAGCGGTAAATGTATTGATAACTTTGCCGAACGGGTGCAGTAGGCTTTGAGCGGCCACATTGAGATTGGTCATGTTGTATTTGGCACCAAATTCAAAGATTGAGTCGAAGCGGATGTAGTTGTAATAGCACAGCGGAATCGCGATTAACGTGTATGGCAGCAGGATGAGCGCTGCTAATTTGAATGACCGGTATTTCCATAAAACGACGGGAACGATGATTGACGCGAGAGCTAAATTCGGGCGGCAGCCGACGGCCAGCGCGAAACACAGGCAACCGAAAAACACTTTTAATTTGCAAAGTTTTTGTTCTTTATCTATTGATTTTAGCAATAAAAAAATTCCGGCGATAACAAACATAAACCCGCCGGCCTTGACGATGGAATAAAACCTCGTGAACCTTAGCGGGACAAATAGCCCGCTTGCGAAAAACAGGGCGAGAAACGCGAGCAGGTAAAATGCAAACGGTATGTTGGGCATATATTTTATGACGCAATGCCTCCACAGTAGCGCAAGCAAAATTGCAGCAATCGCGATAAATATGAATATGCCAGCGTTGTTTGATAAATACTCGCCGGTAATCATTTTGTACGGAACGTAAAGAATCATTGCCGGAACAACGCCGAAATAACAATAAAATTTTCCATTGTAATATGCCCAGTCGGAGTACCACCAATGACCTCCATGAAAATTATTGGCGTCTAACCATCGGAGGTCATAAGGACGTTCGGCGATAAGTAACATTTCGGGTCTGCCAAAATCCAAGTACGCTCTCCCGCCTAAAATTGCATCCACCAAAAACACATTATACTGCCGGTCGCCCGAGTATTCCTCACGCCAATACTTTGAAGTTGACGTAAAAGCGGTGATGAACGAAAAAAGAATCACGAGCGCGACAATAAGCGCGTAAATAAAATTCTGCCTCTTGTCCGCCGGATTAAACTTGTACTCAAACAAAAAATAAGAAACCTTGACACGCAGGTTTTTACGCAAAAGCAAAATAAACGCGAAGAGTAAACACGAGACAACAAAAAGACGGAGCCCGCTGAAATACATAGGTATCGGTTTGTTTATCGTGATTTTTGAAATCTGGTCAAGAAGGTCATGTCCCAAAGAAATTATCTCAAAACCCGTAACGTTTCCAGCAAACATCACTGGGGTATATTTGCTGTGGGGAAATCCGCTTTGTACGAATAAGTCAAATCTACGCGTACCGACAGTATCTTTGAAGTTGAGTGATAAAATCGTCCTCTCAAATTTATTAGAAACCGATTCAATATGTATTGAAAAAATTTTCTTGTTAATGTTCTCAAATGTCACCCAGCTCGCAACCATTACGGAATCTCTTGCGGTCGAACGCAACCTAACTATATCAGCAGTATCAGGAATTACAAAAGCAGTATGCCCCCGCGGAAAACGTTCTATGTGGCGAAATTCCGCGCGCAGTTTTGCCGTGACGGTTGTGTCCGAAGTCAGGATTACCGTAGAGTCTTGCGGGGATACTACCGTGGTGTAAAGTTCTTCGCCGCCTAAATATCTGAAATAGAACGGGACGTTAAAAACTGTAATTTCCAAAACAAACGCGAAAATAGCGGCCACGCAAAATGCCTGTATAAATAACCGTCCCCGGAAAATGTTTAGAGAGGAGTGTTTCCAAAAAACAGTAATGAGGCCGTACAAGGCGAAAAAGGCTATGACGGTGACTGAGAGGATGTTGAAATATTCTATAAATAATGCAATCGTAAAAGTGTCCAAAATAGCAGCCTCTTTTTCAATTCGAACGTCACCCAAAGCTAAAAGACGAGCCCCGAAGGGCTCGTCGAGTTAATATGAAAATCCGGGCTTAATGCGTCACGCACTCCACCAATTATTGGGCGGCCATCCAATTCTTGAAAGCGTTTGCATTAGTTATATCTCCCGTTGCGGTCCTAGTAGCTTTACCGGTCCCGTCAATAGTCACAGTCGCGGTATTCAAAGTCGCATCATGCCCCGCAATATTATTCGGTACGATTTCTAACATTCCGGTGGTTCCCGTAGTCAGATTCCACCACGCGCCCTTTTCAATTTTTATATCTATACTCCCAAAAGCCCCCAATGTACCATTTTCCGCCAAATACGTCGCCTGCCCCGACTCAAAAGCCGCCAAAATTCTCGGCCCCTCAGCTATTCTCGCCCTCGTCGCCGCTTCCCCAAACCTCGGAATAGCCAGCGCCGCCAACACCCCGATGATCACAATCACGACCATCAGCTCGATAAGCGTGAATCCCTGCCTGTTCTTTCTCAACATGACAAACCTCCTTTAAAAAGATTAAAAAGTTAGTGTTTTTAACTGCTATAATAGTCAATTTGTTTTGGGTTCGAAAAGTGGCGCATTTAAAGGAACCCTTTTTTGGAGCAACTCGGGCAGCCCCATTTGCCGCACCCGCGCAATTCGGGGCTTGGGGAAGTGTGCTTTTGTGGTGGTTATATTGATTAGGGCGGGCTTTGCCGCTATGCTTTTCAAGGATAAGTTTTCAGGAGAGCAGCTAGCAAAACTGGGGTTAAATCCTTGGCAGGTAAAAGCAGGCTACGAAACAATCGCTGCGAAGCCGCAGCAACGGGTACAGCAGAATCAGGGCCAGCCAGACGAAAAACGAGACGAGAAAGGGGGATTTGCAGGAAATGCGGGGCCACAGGCCTTTGATTGTGTAGTAACGCAGAGGCGAACTGTATTGCAGCTTAAAACCGTTGTTTTCAAATAAGCGCCTCAAATTTCTCAGATTAAAGTAATGCACGTGCGGAGAGGCAAAACCTGTTTGCCATAGGCGGCCAAACGGGGTCTTTATCCCAAGTTTATACAGAAATGATGACGCTTTGAAAATAATACCGTCACTCGTAGGCAAATTGACAATCGCCAGACCCGCCTCCCCCAAATGGGCTTTTATGCCCCGTAATGCCTCTTGAATATTCGGAATGTGCTCCAACGAATCGTTAAATATCACGACATCATACTTTTGGCCGCGGATTCCGTCCGCGCCGGGGAAGAAACCGGCAACAACATCGCGGCCGCGCAACCGGGTTTCGTCCGCAAGACGGGCGTCTGGCTCTAAACCGGTTACTGAAAAACCCTCGGCGGCGGCGACATCCAAAAAATGGCCGGTGGAACTGCCGACGTCCAGAACAGTTTTTAGGTCGAGAGATGAAAATTTCTCTTTTATCACCCTGCATATAAACCTGAAATTTTTCTCCCGCACAGCGCCGAGCGACACGACCTCCGCGCCGGCACCGGGGGGCTCGGCGGACATCATGTACTTGCAAGTTTTGCAGATTGAGTAACATCCGCCGATTGGGCGCATGGAGGAGGCGCATACGGGGCAGGTGTTTTTATGTTCGCCCATCGCTCAAATGCTCCCTATCAGCCCCAAAGAATGTTGGAGGTAGCGGTACAGCACAGGGTCGCTCGGCGAGGGGTCGTTTGATATATCTCCGGCAAAAAGCGCCAGCCCTACGAATATTGTCAGGCCGAGCAAAACGTATATCGCCTTCAAGCGGTTTTTCCTATGGTTCGCGTGGACGGTTTCACTATTACACCAGTAGTAAGCGCCGAAAACGGACGCGAATATGATGAAAATCGCGAAATCTATCATGTAGCGGCTTGAATAGCCGATAAGCCACGAGTTCGCGAGTATCGTAACAGCGGCAATAATCAAAAATACCGCGGGCAGGTAAAGTGATTTGGGCCTGACTTTGGCGAATATAGCCTTGCAACAGAAAAACAGGCAAAAAACTATCGGAAAATTTATTATTCCGACGCCCTTGTCATAAAACATTCTAGTTATAAACGAGAGCTTGCCGACCTGACCAACAGACTCGACGTATGGGAAAAAAAACGAGTATTTGTTTGCGGTAAACAGGTAAGTTACCGAAGAGGTAAACGTATTAATGAGCCTTCCGAGCGGGTGTACTGAATTATAGGCGGCGACATTAAGGTTGGTCATGTTGTATTTGGCACCGAATTCAAAAACTGAATCGAAACGGACGTAGTTGTAATAGCACAGCGGGACCGCGATTAACGTGTACGGCAACAGGATGAGCGCGGCCAGTTTGAATGACCTGTATCTCCATAAAACGACGGGGACAATAATTGACGCGAGAGCCAAATTCGGGCGGCAGCCGACGGCCAGCGCGAAACACAGGCAGCCGAAAAACACTTTTAGCTTGCAAAGTTTTTGTTCGTTATCTATTGATTTTAGCAATAAAAAAATTCCGGCGATAACGAACATAAATCCGCCCGCCGACAGTATGGAGTAAAACCGCGTAAACCGCAGGGGGACGAATGTGCCGCTTGCGAAAAATAAAGCTAAAAAAGAGAGCAGGTAAAACGCGAACCGCATGTCCGGCATATATTTTTTGACGCAATGCCTCCACAGCGCCGCCAACAGAATTGTGGCGATTGCGATAAATATGAATATGCCGGCGTTGTTCGATAAGTATTCCCCCGTTATCATTTTATACGGGACATAGAGAATTATCGCAGGAACGATACCGAAGTAACAATAAAATTTTCCCTGATAATAAGCCCAGTCGGAGAACCACCAGTAATCTCTGTGGTAACCGTTCGCCGTCAACCATTGGAGGTCATAGGGGCGCTCTGCAATAGTTAGCATTTCGGGTCTGCCGGCGTCCAAATATGTTCTGCCGCCTAAAATAGCGTCGACTAAAAACACGTTGTACTGCCGGTCGGTCAGATATTCTTCTCGAAAAAACTTTGAGGTTGACGTGAAAGCGGTGATGAACGAAAAAAGGATTACGAGCGCGACAATAAACGCGTAAACGGATTTTTGTTTCTTGCTTGCGGGGTCAAATTTATATTCAAACAGAAAATAAGAAATTTGGGCGCGCAGTTCCTTGCGTAAAAACAAAATAAGCGCGAAGAGCAGACACGAAACGGCAAAAAGCCGGAGCCCGCTAAAATAGAATGGAATCGGCTTGTTTATGGCAATCCGAGAAATTTTACCAAGCAGATCATGCCCGGGGAAAGCGATAGTGATCTCCGAAATTTTGCCGCTCTGTTGAAGCGGAATATGGTTATCGCGCGGGAAACCGTCCCAAATGATTTTGCGGGTTTTGGAAATTCCATTCCCATCAATGATTTCAATAAATAACGCCATCTGATCAATTTTGCCGAAAACCGGTTCAATATATATGGAAGCAACCGCTCTGTTGATGTTTTTGAAGGTTATTCCGGTTGCCAGCCACGCGGTGTCTTTTTCCCCTGTCCGCGTGTTTGGCACAAGAACCGGGGGTTGCCGCTCAATACGTATGTTTGCAGAAACGGTGGTGTCCGAAGTCAGAATAATTGTGGAATCCTGCGGGGAGACTTCCGTTGTGTAAAATTCCTCGCCGGCGGTGTATTTCAGATAATATTGAAAATTAAAAACCGTGGCCTCCAAGGCAAACGCGAAAATCGCGGCAACGCAGAACGCCTGTATAAATATTTTACCGCGAAAAATATTGAGCGCCGACCGCTTCCAAAAAACAGCAATAAGGCCGTACAGGGCAAAAAAAGCCATGACGGTAACCGAGAGGATGTTGAAATATTCGATAAAAAGCGCGGTTGGCGCGTAGTTCATAGGATATTCCTATAATGAAAGACGGGCTCGGCAGAGCCCGTCTTTTTTTAAGAAGTAATGTGACAAATTAACCGCTCTTGCGGTCATTCGCCACTAACTGCCGGCTGTACAGTCATTCACAAAGTTCGGGAACATTCTATTCACGACTGTGGACGTTATAGTTCCCAATGCGTGATGGAAGCAATCGTCAGCGGGATTATAGCGTGTTACGAGAGTGCTGCCACTTGGTATTGACCCTATCGTTGCGGATGCCGTAGCCGTCATAGCCGTAGCGTCGGTCGCGGCCGCGTACGTCCACCATTTGGAATCAGTAGGCGATTCAAAAATCAGATACTGCGACTCTATCCGACCGTTGGTCAACAAATTAGACGGCAATTCCGCCACCGCCGCCAAATAAGCCGACTCATACGACGCCAACACCCTTGGCGCCTCTGCCGCCCGCGCCCTCGCCGACGCTTCCCCAAACCTCGGAATGGCCAGCGCCGCCAACACCCCGATGATGACAATAACCACCATCAGCTCAATAAGCGTGAATCCCATCCTGTTCTTCTTAAACATGACAACCTCCCTTTAAAAGATTAATAGTTGATAAAAGTTAAAAAAATTTAATTCGACACTGAAAGACACCCCTCGCTCCCTGCCTTCCCCCCCAGCCTGTCCGGCCCCACACAATCCCCGGCAGGCCCCTGCGACTCGACCGTATTTCCAACCCCGTTCAATTTCATTCTACCACGTCTTGACACATATTATAAGCCCGAGCGCCATTAATTCCCTTTATAAATCAATTACTTACGCAAGACGTGATATATGCCGGCGTGAAATGCGCGTGGCTGGGGTGGGCGGATAATGCGGGAAATTGTGCGTTATTGCGTGTGTTTTTGTGTTTAATTGCGTGAAACTTGCGTGAGACGGGGCGTTGCGCGCAACGCCCCTACGAGTAAAATTTGATTTTTCCCAAACAAACCAATTATAATATGGAAGACACCCCGACCGCCCCCAACAGACTGTATTCCGACTTATTAACTAACAGCGATTAAATTAACTAATAAGCGGAGGTATTACATGATTTCCCTTAATATTCCGGGACTGCGGCTTAAAAACGGCAAAATACTGATAGACAAGGTGGTCGAAGGCGTGAGAATATACAGAACGCTCGACACGTCGAATATCGCGCTCGCGCAGAAGATAATGGCGCGGCTTGTCAACGATGTCCTCGAACGGCACTACCTGCCGCAACGGAAAAACCTATTGACCGTGCGGAAAATTATCGGCGAGTACTGGGACGGGCACATGAAACACAAAAAGTACGCCTACAACGCGGGGTTCATCCTCGGAGCCGTGGACGAAAGGCTCGGAGAGATGAAGATTCACAGCATAACCAAGGCGGATGTCCGAAAATATATCCGCGAGCGGCTGACGGACAAAAAGCGCAACGGAAGCCCGGGGTGCATATCGCCGAGAACCGTGCAGATGGAGTTGCAGTACCTTAGCATGGCGGTAAACTTCGCGGTGGACAACAACCTGCTCGACGCCAACCCGATAAAACGGTTCATACGCGTGGCGCAGGGGCTGCCCAAAAAGATCGTGTTAGACGACGGGCGCGAAAACGGGAGGGAGTGGGCCGCGATATACGGCGCGGTGAACGGCGACGTAAAGCCGATCCTCCTCACCCTCTACGAAACCGGCATGAGGCCCAACGAATGCCTGCAAATGCGCTGGAACTGGCTGACGCAGAAAGACGAGCGCCGCTACACCATCACCATCCCGCCGGACGCGGACAAGGCCGGATACGAGCACGATGTGCCGATATCGGCGAGGCTTTTGGAGCAGTTCAAGTCCATAGGGATAAGGAACTGCGATTCGCTGGTGTTCCCGTCGCCGGTTAAGAAAAACCGTCCGAGGCACAGTATCCACGAAGCGTTCATTAACGCGCTTTGCAAGTGCGGCCTGGCGGAAAGGGGGATCACGCCCTACGCCCTGCGGCGCACCCGCATAACAATCTGGGACGCGATAGACACAAACGCGTCGCGCTACGCCGCCGGGCACGTGCCGCGTGAGATACACCTGCGCCACTACGTGAGGGTGCCGCAGGAGCGGCTGTTCAGATTAGTTGGATTGTAAAAACGGTGCCTGCGCGTTGCGCAAAAAACAGCACCGACAGCGGGGTTGCGAGCTTTTGCCGTAACCCCGCCCTTGCTTTTCGGAATGGCGGTATTGTATATTTTTTATTGATATATATTGAAGTTATGAATAAATATTGCGTTTTTCACTAAATTCTTTCTAATAAATCTCCCGGAGATATTGCCGGAATTGGAGATCTGATGTAATCTTCAATGTCGCGTGTGACGATATAATCAGCGTTGACGGCTTTGGCGCATTCTGCTTGTAAACCGTCTTCAATATCATCAAAATTTTCGTCTGTAAGAGCGTTAAAAACGGCTTCTTTTCCCATAAACGCTATTGATACAGATTGGCACAAATCAAACAACGCTTGTTTTCTTTCTGAAACGGAATAAACTTTTCGTAAAATATAAAATATATTAGAAATGCTGTGCGGTGCCAGGTACGCATTAATAGCCTTTTTGTGTGATTTATCAATAAGGTCTTTTGCATTCCTTGTGAAAGGTTCGCGATTTGTCATTGAATCAATAAGTACGTCGGTATCAATTAGCACGGTTAAAACGCTCATCAAGCGCCTCCATTAGCTCAGTTTTGTAATCAAAGCCATCAGGCAGTTTTGCGCGTGGAAAACTCATAAAGCGATTGTGCGCTGAAGCGCGTTCTTGCTCTGCCGCAAACTTTTCAAACAGATATTTATCAATTGCTTCATCGATAATTTCTTCCCGACTTTTTCCCTCTCTTCGGGCGTATTCATCTACTTTTTGCAATCGTTCGCTTTTTAGGGTCAAAACCGCCATAACATCCTCCCTCCCCTGATTAATGTACCTTAACAATATAATATATGGGTCAAACAAGGTCAAAACTGTTATTTTACTTCCGGAGTAACGCTTATCTGGCGACGCCTGACAACACCATTTGAGGTTGCGGGCTTTTGCCGTAACCCCGCCCTTGCTTTTCGGAATGGCGGTATTGTATATTCCTTATTACATAGTAAAAAAGTTGACGGCGTGTCACAAAAATGGCACGTTTATAGTCACAAACAAGAATCTTCATATATTTATTGTATATAACGGGGCGTTAATATGGACGAAAAAGTCAGAGAAGAGCTCGACAACATCGTGAGTACGCTGGTCGGTACCGGCATT
>JAITFQ010000059.1 GCA_031281225.1 Chitinispirillales bacterium | reverse complement strand
GTCGAACAGTTTTTTAGCGGGGGCGGATTCCACGACTTCCCCGGCGTACATCACGATGACGTCGTGGGCCATCCCGGCGACGATTCCGAGATTGTGGGTGATCAGCGCCATACTCATGTCTTTGGTGTCTTGAAGTTTTTTAAGCAGTTCCAAAAGTTTCGCCTGAACCGTCACGTCGAGCGCGGTGGTAGGTTCGTCGGCGATTAACAGGCGCGGCGAGCAGGCGAGCGCCATGGCAATCATCACCCGCTGGCGCATACCGCCGCTCAGGTGGTGCGGATAGCTTGCGAAGACGCGCTTAGGCTCGGTAATCCCCACTTCCGAAAAGAGTTCCATCGAAAAATCCGCGGCTTGGCGTTTGTCCATCCCCTTGTGCAGCAATAGCGGTTCGGCGACCTGGCTGCCGCAGGTGAATACGGGGTTGAGGGAGGTCATGGGGTCTTGGAATATCATCGATATCCGCCGCCCGCGTATCTCGCGCATCTGTTTGCCGGTGAGGCTCAAAATCTCTTTTTGCTCAAAATGTATCTCGCCCGATTCTATTTTGGCGGGCGGGGTCGGGACGAGGCGCATCAGGGAGAGGGCTGTGACGCTTTTGCCGCAGCCCGATTCGCCGACTATCCCCAGCGTCTTTCTGTCGCCGATGTCAAACGACACTCCGCGGACAGCGCGTGCTCTCTTTTTTTGGATGGAGAAAGAGACGCGGAGGTCTTTGCAAGCCAGGCAGGGCATTACACCGCGTACCTGTCTGTATTAAAGTTTATCCGCCGCGCGAAACTGATAAGGTGCGTCAGCAGCTCCTTCTCCTCTTCATCAATATTCCCGGCGGCGTATTTGCCGTGATACTCTTTTAGCGCACCGTCGTAAACAGGGTGGAAGAAGTCTTCTAACTTGTTTTTGGATACCGGAACCGAGAATTTGTCTACGATTTCGAGCAGGTGGCTAAGCCGGCTGCAAACTTTGACGGACGGCTTCTGTTGCAGCATCTCAAGCCCTTTGATGATGAGGTTTTGGAGTAGCAGCGCGTCCAGTTTTTTGTCGATCTCCGTCTCGTACTGGCTTTCGAGGCTTGCTATCCCGTCGAGTTCGGCGAGGACGTTTTCCTCCGAGCCCCATTTTTCAAGTTTCTGCATCTGCGCGGCCCACCGGTTTTGCAGAACGTAGCCCGCGGGGCTGCTGCAATAGGCGGGGAGCGGGTAGTTCAGGCGCGTCAGGATGTTCAGGGTTTGTTCGTTGTACTCCATCCAGCCGTGGAACCGGCTGTCGGTGTCTTTCGCCATGCGGTCAAGGAAATATTCCGACAGGTCGTGGCGCGAGCTGTAGAACAGGTCGGCAAGCGAGAACATTTTCGCGTCGGGATGCGTTATCCACGCGTCGGGCTTGCCGTTGCTGGCGGGAAGCGACTTGGCGGGGACGACCCAGCCGCGCAGCTTGGTCTCCGGGCTATAAGAGATGAGCACCGACCATGAGCTGCTCTCGCCCGTTATGCCGCTCTCCATGCGCACCGCGACGGAGTCGTAGTGGACGCGGTCTATTCTGTACGACAGCACGGATTTCAGTTCGAGGTTGTAGACGGTTTTTTCGTAGGACGACTGTCTCTTGACCGCCAAAATTTGCTGGGCGGCGGCGGTGAAAGCCAAAATTCTTTCGTGATGATAGTAAGGGAGTATATGGCGTTCAAAGAGCGTCCGGCCGTTTGTGTCTTTCAGGTTGCTCGGCGCTTTGGACAGGTCGTCCAAAAATGTTTCGAGGACAGGCAGTTTGCTGTCTTCCGGTAACCCGAGCTGCAACGCGCGGCAGGCGTACGCGAGGTTTTGGACAGTTTCGATTCCGCTTATGTCGTTAAAAAACCATGCGCAGGATGTGAACGCGAACTGCATGAATTTTTGCGCTTCGAGCAAGCGCCTGACCTCCGCCGTAAGCTCGCCGTTGAAATTAAACTTCCCCGATTGCGCTTGGAGGAACTCGGCAGTTTTGCTCAAAGACGGTTCCCACATTACGTTTATATATTTGTCACGCAGCGCCCAGGGGTCGGAAAAGAGTGTCGACAGCCTCGCCTCGAAGTGGAAATCTATCTGCGACTGTAACCTTTGCAACGCATGCCTGAACGGGCCGCGCCACGCCTGATGCCATCCCTCCTCGCCTCCTGTATGGCACCCGCAGTCCCGCGACCAGCGGCCGACGCCGTGCGCGCAGCTCCACGCGCGCCCTTCGCCGTGGGCGTCGCCGAGCGTTACCTCGTATTCCGGCGGATTTATCGACAGATAGTAGCCGAAGTTTACGGGGGTGATCCCCAACTCGGGGGCGATGTTGGTAAAGAAGTAGGCGAGGCACATGTCGCCGTAGGCTTTATGGTGCCCGAACGTTTCGCCGTCTGTGGCAATGGTGACTAACTGATTGCCGCCGTTGTGCGGGTCGTAGCACTGGTTGATTCTGTTGCCAAGCGTCCTCGAATCTTGGAGTATATCGTTGAAACTGACCTCCTTGGAGAGGCCCTCGTCAAAGAAGAACACGTCCAAAAAGCCGTCGAGGCGGTTGCCGGAGTTATCGCTTGGGAATATCCTGTACGGCCTGCGCGTGTCTATTTGATGATGGCTCGTGTGGGTCCAGTCGTGGTCGCCTATCCGCCTGAACGATTCGGCCTGGCTTGGGGACAGTATGACGTAGCGGATATTTTCCTCAATCAGGCACACTACCGTTTCCATGTTGATGGCGGTCTCGCCGAGCCACATCCCTCCGGGTTCGCGCCCGTATCTTTTTTTGAAGAAGTGTTTCGCCCACCTGATCTGCGTGAGTTTGTCACGGCGCGAGGCGAGCGGCATTATTACGTGGTTGAAGACCTGCGCTACGGCGCTCCCGTGCCCTCCGAGCCTTGCCGCGCTCTCCTTGTCGGCGGCTATCATTTTGCGCGCGGTGACGGGGTGGTAGCGTTCGAGCCACGTGAAAAGCGTAGGGCCGAAGTTGTAGCTCATGTGCAGGTAGTTGTTGTGGATGCCGGTTATCATCCCGCGCGAGTCGAGCAGCCGCGAGTACGCGTTTGGCCGGTAGCACTCGTCGTAGATGCGCTCGTTCCAGTCGTGGTACGGCGCCGCCGATTCCTGCTGCTCAATGATATCGAGCCAGGGGTTTTCGCGCGGCGGCTGGTAAAAATGGCCGTGAACTACCAAGTACTTATTGCCAGTCATAGGGCTGTCCGTTCGGATAGGTTATAGTTTTGCCGGCGAGCCTGCTTTTGAGGATGCTTACCCCCTGGGCAATGATGTCGCCGCGTGTTTCGTAATGATTGTCGAACCAAACTTCAACTTCGTCGTTGATGCGTGTATAGCACTTGTCGCCGATACGCCTGTCGCCCACCTGGATTTCGACGGCGCTTTTCTCATCGTCGATTATGATGTTCCGGAGCCAGCGGATACTCATTGATCGGTTTTCCGTTCGTTTTTGGTTTCTTGGTTTTGAAATGCTAATATACATTATGATAGTATCTGTGAGGGGGAAAAATCAAAAAGAATAAAGCCTGAACCTGTTTTTTGTAAAATCAGCGGATGATTACTTGCTTGGATTCCGCCGTTGCCAGAAAATAAAAAAATATCTTGACAGGTAATTGCCCATGATTTATTTTTGTCTACGATTTATTTCATTGAGCAAGCGTTTGGTCACATATTAAACATGCATATAGAAAGGATTAACGATTTATGGAGTTGCTGTTGTTGACTAATTTTGCTTATATAATTATAAGCGCGTCTTTAGTATCATTGGTGTTTTTTATCCTCCAAAACCACGTTTTTGGGATAGAAACGACATTTTTACCAG
>JAITFQ010000140.1 GCA_031281225.1 Chitinispirillales bacterium | reverse complement strand
ATTAGGAGAAAACCATGAAAATTGATTATCCGCCCAAGCGCCCCGTGCGTTTTTTTAACACTACTGGTCCCTGTTTTCCCTGGGATCACTACACACTGCCGCCCGCCGAACGCTTTGTCGACGCGCAGCTTGACCGTTATGTCAAAGACAGCCTGTACTGGGTGCTTCACGCCCCGCGGCAGACGGGGAAAACTACGTTTTTGCAAAGCTGGGCGCGGGAGATAAATGCGAGCGGCGAGGCCGCGGCGTGTTATATCACGCTGGAACGGTGCCAAATGCTGGTCGAGCCGGAACGCTGTATGCCCGGTTTATGCAACGCTATTCAGGAACACGCGTATTCTGCCGGCCTGCCGATTCCTGAGGTACAAACAACTGTGCCGTCCGGGATGTTAAGAGAGATATTGCGGAAATTCTCGGAGATTGTCGCGCCCAAACCGCTTGTTTTGATGCTTGATGAGGCAGACGCTTTGGAAGGCGAGGCCATGATTAGCTTTCTGCGCCAGTTGCGCGACGGGTTTATGGGACGCGGTATCGGAAAGTTTCCGGTATCAATCGCCCTTGTCGGCATGAGAGACCTCAAAGACTACATCACCGCCGCGAAAGGCGGTGTCCCGCCGAGTCCGATGTCGCCTTTTAATATAAAAGAAGATTCTATTTTTTTGGGAAATTTTTCTCGGGACGATGTGCAAAACCTGTTCGCCCAGCGTACCGAAGAGACAGGGCAGCAAATAGCCGAAGATGCCCTCGACTACGTCTGGGAACAATCAATGGGTCAGCCATGGATCGTCAACTCTCTATTTAAGCGCGCTACCATGCGCATATTGAAAAGTGACGATTACAGCACGGTAACCATAGAACACATAAAAACCGCGCGTGAAAAAATGATACTCGCGAGAGAAACGCATTTGGATTCTCTCGCCGTTAGGTTAGGGGAACCAAACATCCGTAAATTTATGGAAAAATTCTTTGTGGGCGACAGTGAACCGGGGCTTATCGAAAGTGACGCGTGCCGTAGATGTCTTGATATGGGGCTTATCCGGCTAGAAAGAAATAGTCCCAAGATAGCCAACCCGATATACCGCGAAGTGCTGGCACGAGAGATCACATACAGCCCGCAAGCCGCGATTCCCGACCCGGAAGACGAAGACAGCGGATGGCAATGGCAAAATCCAGACGGCTCGCTTGATATGGACACCCTGCTCAGGGAATTTCAAGCGTTCTGGCGCAGACATTCCGAAATATGGGAAGAAAAATCAGACTACACAGAAGCATTCCCGCACCTGTTGCTGATGGCATTCCTGCAACGCGTACTAAACGGCGGCGGCCACATAGAACGCGAATATGCCGCGGGACGGGGGCGGATGGACTTGGCAGTAGAATACAACAACAA
Organism: Chitinispirillales bacterium; assembly: GCA_031281225.1. GTDB lineage: Bacteria > Fibrobacterota > Chitinivibrionia > Chitinivibrionales > Chitinispirillaceae > GUT77. The sequence goes on along the minus strand of JAITFQ010000140.1, from coordinate 15,807 downwards.
AACCTACATCATAGAAATCAAGCTCATCCGCTCGTATGACACCCCCGCCGAAGTACGCAGCGACGGGTTGCGGCAAATAACAAGATACCGCGATAAAATCGACAAAAACGCACCGGCGTATTTAGTAATATTCGACCGCCGCGCGGAAACGAAAAAAAAGCCGTGGGACGAACGAATATCGTGGGAAACAGAAGGGGAAATCGCGGTGTTGAGGTGCTGATAAGGGGGAGGCCGGCTTTGCCTGCGCCGCGCCAAATATTATTTTATGGATTATTAAATAAACGCTGGCTGGCGGACGTACTGACAATTAGACACAGGATTGATTCACGGATATTTTAAATGATTACTATGAAAAACAGAACAACACACAGACACTTTTACCGCATGGCCGTCAATGCCCTGCTTGTGCTGACGTCGGCGGCTTTTGTTGCGTTTGCCGATATGGACACCATTAATCCGGTCAATCAAAATTCTGTAAGTACCGCTATTGTCGCCGCTGCCGTCACCCCCGACAGCGCGACGGTGGGCGATGTTCTGTCGCTTGAAATTATGGTTTCTGCTGAATCGGCAGATCAGCGCGCTCTATTGCGATCGGCTGCTACGGTAATAGTGCCTCCCGATGCCGAACGGGATTTCGGCGGATTCGTCGTGCTCTCATCGTCCATTGAAGAGGGAGAGGCGGGTACTGTTTACCGCTACAACCTGACGACGTTCAGGCCGCAGACCTGCACCATCCCGTCGCTTAGATTTTTGGTGAATAAAGGTTTTTCGGTTGACACGCTCTTCACAGACCCAATCCCCATCACGATAATTTCGGTCATCCCGGCGGACGCGGCCGACGCTGAGGGCGGGCTGGCCATCATGGGCTTGAAGGCGCAGCAAAAAACGGGCGGCGCGGACATCAGGTCGCTGTGGATACTTTTGCTGATCGCGCTCGCGGTTCTCGCCTATTATCTTTTGGGGAAATACGCCAGAAAAAAATCGGGCGAACACGCGCCCGCCGTCCCGTTAAAACCGCCTTACGAAGAGGCTATTGAGGCGATTGAGAAGCTCGAAAGCAAAAAACTTTTGGAGCAGGGCAATATCAAGGAATATGTCTTTGACCTTTCCGAAATTTTCAAGCGTTACATCGGCCGCCGCTACGACACCATCGCGTCGGAGCTGACCACCGAAGAGATCGTCGCGTGGCTTGAATTTTCGGGGATAAGTTTTGAAATGCGTCTCTGCGCCGAGCGGTTTCTCCGCACGGGCGATCAGGTCAAGTTCGCGAAGTGGAAGCCGGATCAGGAGACCATCGACAGTTTTATGAAGGACGTGCGGACATTTCTTGAAGCCACCAAACCGGATCCGCAGTTGCAGTATGAGCAAAAAACGGAAAGGATGGGGGCTGTCGAATGACGTTCAGAAACCCGGAATATTTTTGGTTCCTCGTCCTTGTTATCCCGATGGTATGGTTTTATATAGTGCGGGAGCGCAAGCGTAAGGTGACCGTGCGGTTTTCCGATTTGTCAATCCTTAAAAAATTGCCGAGGTCGCCGGTTCAGTGGATGCGGCATATACTGATAGTTATGCGCGCCGCCGGTTTTTGCTTTCTTGTGGTCGCGCTCGCCCGTCCGCAAAAAACCGTAACCGAGGTCGACGTGACTACCGAGGGGATAGACATCATGCTCGTCCTCGACATATCGGAGAGTATGAGGGCGCTCGATTTCAAGCCCGACGACCGTCTCGAAGTTGCCAAGCGCACGCTGAAAGATTTTGTGCGGAAGCGTACCCACGATCGTATCGGCCTCGTGCTCTTCGGCGGCCGCGCGTTTACCCGCTGCCCGCTCACAACCGATTACGGGATTTTATTGCAGATGATTGAAGACGCGGATTACACCGATTTTTCCAACATGACCGCCATCGGCACGGCCATCGCCACGGCGGCGAACCGGCTCAAGGACTCGCCGTCCAAGAGCAGGGTTATCGTTCTTCTGACCGACGGCGCGAACAACGCCGGCGACATCCCCCCGCTTATGGCGGCCGCGGCCGCGGCGGAGCTTGGGATACGGATTTATGCCGTCGGCGTGGGGCGGGAGGGGATGGTCCCGTTCCCCGTGGAGGTCGTAGACCCGCGCACCGGTCGCAGGAGCACGAGGATACAGCAGATAGAGTCCGACGTAGACATGAAAGAGTTAGCCGCGATAGCCGCGATCACGGGCGGCAAGTCGTACAGGGCGCAGAATACGGAAGAGTTGCAGGAGATTTACGACGAGATCGACAGAATGGAAAGAACAGAAATAAAAACCATAAGTTACGTTTCCCATTCGGAATATTTTTACAAGTGGCTTTGGATAGGTTTTTTGATTATAGCGGCAGAGATGTTGCTGCAAAAAACAATTTTCAGGCGTATACCATAAAAAATTCCCGTAGGGGCGAATAGTGTTCGCCCGCGTTAAATCAAACGGTAACGGTAACACGCCATAAACAATGTATGTAAGGGAATATTATGCGATTCGGCAATCCTGAATATTTTATGCTGCTTCTGGCGCTGCCCGTCGTCATACTTTTATTCTTCATCCTGTACAGACGGAAAATCGCCGCCCTTGCCCGTTTCGCGTCCGCCCCGCTCATCCGTAAACTCAACTCGTCGGCCGGGCCGTCGCGCTATATTCTTAAAGCCACGTTTTTTTGCCTCTTCCTCCTCTTCGCGGTATTCGCGCTCGTCCGCCCGATGTTTGGGGTCAAGATAGAGATGGTGGAGAGAAAAGGGGTAGACATAATGATAGCGCTCGACATATCGCACAGTATGCTCGCGCAGGACATAGTCCCAAACAGGCTTGAGCGCGCGAAGTTTGAGATACGCAGATTCATAAACATGCTCAAAGGCGACCGGGTCGGCCTGATAATTTTTGCCGGCGAAAGTTTCGTCCAGTGCCCGCTCACGCTCGACTACGGCGCGGCGATGACCATGCTGCAAGCCGTAAACGTCGATTGGTTGCAGATACAGGGAACGGCGATCGCAGATGCTATACACAAGGCAATAAAAGCGTTCGGCGACGGCGGAGGGGGGAAGAAACACAGGGCGCTGATTATCCTCTCCGACGGCGAAGACCACGAGGGCAACGTGGTGGAAGCGGCAAGAGCCGCGGCGCGTGAGGGGATTGTTATCTATACGGTAGGGATAGGCTCCGAGTCCGGCGTGCCAATACCGATAAACGCCAGCGGCGCGAACGTCACCTATAAAAGAGACAAGGCGGGTAACCTCGTTATGACACGCCTCGATCCCGTCATGCTCGAAAGAATCGCGATCGAAACAAACGGAAAATATTTTCACGCGGGGACGAACCTCGATCTGACGCGAATTTACAACGAAATATCGCAGTTGGAAAAAACGGAGTTCGGGATGACAAAAGCCACCGTCCACGAAGAACAATATCAGATATTTTTGTTTGCCGCGATTATATTTTTACTGATAGAGTTTTTCATATCGGAGCGGGCGCGCAGGAAAGAGGTTTGGAAAGGCAGGTTTGAATGATGATTCGAAAATTCGTTATAATGCCGTCATTGCAAAAATTTTTATGGACGCTCCTCATGCTCGCCATATTTACGTCTGTGAGCGCCAACGAAGTCGGCAACAGAAACAGAAGGGCGAACAGGCTGTTTAACAAGGGTGAATACGAAGAGGCTTTAAGATTGTACGAAGAGGCTTTGCAACATAATCCGTCCGACGGCAAGCTCAATATGAACAGAGGGTCGGCGCTCTATCGGCTTGATGAGTTTGAAGAAGCCGAGCAGGCGTATCTTGACGCGCTGTCGCAGCTGCCGCAAAACCAGAGGAGGGCGCTGGCCGACGCGCACTACAATCTCGGCAACATCCAGTTCAGGCAGGGCGAACGCCTCGAATCCGCCGGGGACATATCCTCGGCGCGCGGAAAATATTCGCAGGCGCTCGACAACTATATAAACACCCTGAAACTGCGTCCAAACGACAGGGACGCGAAGTGGAATCTGGAACTCGCGCACCAAAAGGTGGAGCTGCTCGAACAGATGCAGGACCAGCAGCAGGGTCAGGACGATAATCAGGATGGGCAGGATAGAGAGGACAATCAGGATGGCGGCGGCCAGGACGACAATCAGGAGCAGGATAATCAGGACAATCAGAATGACGACGGTCAGGGCGACGACGAACAGGAGCAGAATCAGGAAGACCGGCAGCCTACGCCGCAGGAGCGGGAGGAGGAGGAGATGAGAAGGGAGGAGGCCGAGAGGCTGATAGAGCGGTACGCCGACGACGCCGAGGAGCTTAACAAACCCCCGCAGAGGAAGGGTAAAATCAGGCAGCCGGAAAGGGACTGGTGATATACATTATGAATAATCGATACAAAAACGTCTATACAGCAATGTTGATTTTGTTTGCCGCGCTGTCCTCGGCTACTGCGTCGGTCAGTTTTACCGTTACCACCAACCGGACGAATGTCGCGCAGGGCGAGAGGGTCACCGTCGTCGCTACGCTCGTTTCCCCCCAAGCTGTATCCGGCATTCCGCAGGTCGCGGCGAACGACGCGTTTGACGTGCTCGGCGTAAATACCGGGCAATCGCAGTCGTATCGCACACAGTGGGTAAACGGGAGGACAGAGCGGAGAGAGGAGCATATCTATAAATACATATACAACATAGTTCCCAAGGTTGACGGCGCGTTTACCTTTCCGGCGCTAACCGTTAACATAGACGGTACCGACCACAGCACGCGCCCTTTGAATTTTAACTCCGGCGGAGCGGCCGGCGGGGGCGGCGGTGTTAGAGGTATGGGCGGCGGCAGCGGTCAGGAACCGGCGCAGGTTCCCGATCTAAGGATATTTTTGAATATCTCCAAGCGGACGCTCTATCCGGGCGAGCAGGCTGTGCTTACCTTCAAAATCGCGCAAAGGGCCAACACCCCGATTCAGATGACGCAGCGCGGGTACGCACGGGCTATTGAGCAGATTGAGAATGCGTTCACTAACGGGCTATCCATAAACCGGCTGTTTACAACCCAGATTACGCAGGGGCAGGAGTATATCGACGGCGTACTGCACCATACGTTCATGCTGCAATTCGCGGTTTTTGGGATGACGGCGGGGGAGTATTCGATTCCCGGCATTGTTTTTGACTACGATGAAATACGGCGTACTGGTCAGCGCCGCGGCGGTTCGTTTTTTGGTGACTTTTTTGAGATGGATTTTTTTGGCGGGACACAAGCCGTCCAGCGTTCCGCGCGATCCGCGCCGTTCACCGTCACCGTGAGGCCGCTCCCCGCCGGCGCGCCGCAGGGCTTTAGCGGGTCTGTCGGAAGATTCACGCTCGCCGCGTCGGTAGAGCCCGAAACCGTTCAGGCCGGGGAAGCGCTCAACCTGCGGATAACTTTGAGAGGCAATACGCGCCCGTCAAACGTCGGCGACCCCATACTGCCCGAACTCGCGAACAGCGACATATTCACACCCGAACGCCAGACTTCCGTCGACACCGGCGCGGGCGGGCTTTCGACCAGAAAAACCTACCGCTATCTGATCGTCCCCCGGGAAGCGGGCGAACTGACAATCGGCCCCATCACCTACCCGTTCCTCGATCCTGAAACCGGGACATACAGAATCGCGCAGACAAACCCGATGACCGTTACCGTCACCCCCGGCAGAGGCGGGTCGAGGGAGCAGGTAAGGTACTTGACGCAAGAAGACATACAGCAGGTGGGGCGCGATATCCGCTACATAAAAATGCCGGCGAGAATCGCCCATCAGGAGGAACGCCCCTACCGCGCCCCGCACTGGTACCTGCTGTTTCCCATGCCGTTTCTGATATTTTTATTCGCGCTGCTTTACAAACTGCAATCGAAGCGCGGTGATGAAAATCAATTCAAAAACATCCGCCAAAAAGCGCTCGCGACCGCTGTCAGGGAGCTTGGCAAAGCCGGTAAAGACGGCAATAACAACGTGTTTTTAGGCAGGGCAGCCATCGTCATAGAAAAATACATCTCCCACAAATTCGCGTTCCCCGCGACTGGCCGCACGCTCGAAGAGTTGAAAGACGAACTGCTGTCGCGCAAGGTAGACGAAGAAACCGTCACGGGCCTTACCGTATTGATAGAGGGGATTAACGAGTACCGCTTCGGTGGCAAGGCGTTCGACACTCAAAGCAGGAGCGAAATTATCAAACGGACGACAAGTTTTTTAAGCAGTATCGAAAAAACAGCGCAGAAATCAAAATCACCCGCGCCGTCGTCATTGTCCGCGCCGCTTTTAATGGCGTTGGCGGTGTCGTTGATAATGGCTTCTCCGGCCGCCGCGTCAACCGAAGGCGACATCTTGGAAATAACGCCGGTTGCGCTCAATTACGATGAAAATATACCCGCGCCGGCCGTATCGTTACCCGCGTCCGGCGTTGACATAAACGCGTGGTTTCAATCCGCCAACAATTTTTACGCGAACAATCAGTTCGACAGTGCGCTCGTCTACTACACAAGGATATTAGACGCCGGTGTAAAAAACAGCGCCGTGCTTTACAACATGGGAAATAGCCACTACCGCCTGCAAAGGCCGGGGCTTGCGCGGCTTCACTACGAAAGGGCCGCCATACTCGCGCCAAACGACCCGGATATTCAGGCCAACATAGACTTTGTCAAATCGATAATCGTCGACCGCGCCGTTGAAACTCAGGACGATTTTGAATTTTTAACCGCCGTGGCCTACAACATCCATACGCTGCTGCCGCTAAACATTCAGCTTATAGCGCTATGCGCTCTTCTGTTTGTACTCTCACTTATAGCAGCTTTAATGTTAATGAAAAAAGGCCTCGCGCGTTTGTGGCTCGCCTACGCCGCCGTTCTCTGCGCGCTCCTGACCGCCGTAGTCGGCGTCTCCGCCGGATACAAAATCTACGCGATAGAAAGCCGCCAATACGCGATAATCATGACCCAGTCCCTCGACGCAAAAAACCAGCCCGCCGGCACGCAAACCCTTTTTACCGTCCACGAGGGGACAAAACTGCGCGTCAACAAAACCGTAGGCGAGTGGAGCCTTGTAAGCCTGCCCAACGGCGCAAGCGGCTGGGTAACAACGGCGTCGCTCGGCAGGATTTGATTGTTATCGTACCCGGTTGGGCGGGGGCGATTCGCCCTTGCATTTTCACCGTCACAACTCTTTTACCGAAAGAATTACCGCTTTCGTAACAAGGTTGACATTCTCAAAAATTGTATCGATACTGTTTGCCCGCCTTCCGGTAATTTCTTCGATTTTTGTATTCATAAATTCAAACGCCTCGGTGCGATATTCGATTTCAAACCTTTTTTCCGAAACATTTTTTTTGGTAAGCCCCCAGTTTTCTTCGTCCGTATGAACAAAAATATCGACCCATCTACTGTTACTGTTTGTACAGAAATGACGCTCTACGCCTCTGTTATCAGAAAAAACCAGGTTATTTGTAAAGGTCCCGGCATGGTCAAAACGAATATAGGCAGCCCCGCTGATTTTGTGTACCGGTAACTGTTCCTGAGGTTGTGTGATTGCGTCAAACAATTCCCGATTTTTCGTCCGCAAGTTTTCAAAATCGGTGTCCTGACGCGCTCTGGCCTTGCGGTTAGGGTCTAATTGGGTCGATAGCCATAAGAGATTAAACGCTGTTTTTTCGTCAAAACGCTGGCTGCCCCGTATCTCACTAAGCGGATTTTCACGTTGCGGATCCTCGGATAAACGGATAGATATGACGCAGGCGAGATTGTATAACGCTAAAACATGAGGCCGCCCGGGAAAGCTCATCAAAGCCCCTTCATAAAACATTGCCTGCGCTTCCGGCCACATCTTATTATTGTAAAAGCGCATACCGGCCACGTTGTAATCCTGCGCGGTCATGTTTGGTTTGTAGAGATCGTTGTCGATGAGCAATCTTTCCAATGGGGCGGCGGCCGCCCCTACTACCGCTGCCGCCACAAGGCATATTTTCCCAATTTTATTTCCGTAACGCGGACGTTTCGGCTGTTTTTGCAATTCCAAATCATCCCCCTTTTAATGTTCTATGTTTGCTTATAAGCGTCACAACGCCGTCAATCGCATACGCAACGTACGGAAGCTCCGAAATCCTTATTGCCTGATTGTTCATTCAGGTTTTCCTGGTCCGCGGATATTTTCCGGTAGCGTACACGGCCGTCTTCGCCATCGGTAGCGCTCCACCAACTGCCGTCATAGCCAATACTGCTAAAACCGCCGTTGGCGTTGCGGACGCCGCCGGGCAATGCCGAGAAACCGAAATTATCGCTGCCGTTACCGTTATTTTTCCAACCGGCTACCGATTTAAGTTTTTTACCCGCGGCAATTCTGCCGCCTGCCGTCTGCTCCAGATCACTCCAGTCCGCGTCGGTTGGCAAACGCCATCCGGCAGGGCACGCGTCCAACGCCGTATCCCTGTCATAAAGCCGTCCGTATAGTTGACAATTATTGATATTGTTTTCATAACACCACGAATTGCCTGTCTCAAATTTTAAATTTTCCGCCATCCATGTTTTATTGCCTATTTTCACGGTACGGTATTCTGTACCGTCCCTCATGTCAATAAAAGACGAGTAGGTTATTTGGGGATTAAACCTTTGGTCTGGCGACAACACGGCGGCGGTAGTGCCGATAGCAACATGTTTTGGCTGATCATCGTCTTCATCATCAACCTCGTACGCCTTTATCCGCCTTTTGCCTACAAACAACAAGCCCGTGCCAACCAAAGCCAGCACCGATGATAACCAAAAGCCGTAACTAACCTTAACTACGCCATGCCCGCCATACCCGCTCATGGTTTTGCCCCCCATATTGGTAACGAGAATAAGGGTTAGGCAGACAGCCGCAACGACTCCGGCACGACGAGCCGCTTTAAGAACGGGCGGGCGCCGCAAAAGGTTTATCAAACTGATGATAAGCGCAAGCGCCGCGCAGAACAAAAACACCTGGCCCGTAATGCCCAGGCCGACCGAGATATGAGGAGCGGTTGCTGGCGAACCCGAACCAACTCCGGTAACCGTGCCAAAAATAAGATGAAAACCGCGAGCCACAACATTTGCAGACATGAAAGAACCGGTCATAAACGGCAAAAAGAAACCCGCCAACGCAATCGCGTAAAGCACAAGCGCCTTGACAGCGTAAGACCTCTTCAGCGTCTCAACTCCGACATTGCCAAAATCGTCCGTATCATCCACTTTGTCCTTAGAATTTTCCTTATGGATTGCCATCTCCATCTTTTCCAACTGCTTTTCCGTCAATCCCATGCCTTACTCCCTCTCGTGAGTTTTACCCGCGAAGATAATTTTTAATTATTTACAATATTGAGACGAAACCATAGCTTCGCCATTATACATTTAAAATACATCATTGATACTCGTAAAGTCAAGTTTTTAAAATAATTTTTTCCGTATTCCCGTGACTTCCCATCCCCTCATAAAGCCGCCCGCATCCGGTTTTAGATTATTTTTCAACTACGAAAACAGACATGGCCATTCCATTGTTAGCAAGGTTTTGCGCTATGCCGTTTTTCCAGATTTTGGCGGCCATGTTACCTGACGTATCATATTCATATCCCGCCGCATAAACATCGTCGTCAAATATGCGGACGCTGCGGTTGGTTCCGTATCGTCTTTGTTGTCATCATCCGGCGTATAATGAGTGTCGTGGTTGACGGTATCGGCTTCGCCACGATAGGTGAAAAATGTTATTTCCTCATCCGTTCCGTATTCGTGGCTTACTCTCATTGTTTGTTTGGTTGGAAATCCGTCGCCGTCATATTCATATTCGTATTTGAAGGTTGTCAACTCGGCACCACGGACGTCAGATCTCACTTCAATAATATTATTTTTAAGCCCCAAATCTGTAGAAACGCTGCCGGCTAAATACTGCAGAAGCCATCCGGGTGTATTGCAGTTTAAAAACGGTGATTTTTTATCGTCGTACTCAAATTCTACAATGTGCAAATGCTCCGTATTTGATGATACCTGACGGCTCGCATCGGTCAATTTAATCAGATTGCCATCCTGATATTGATAAGTTTTAACCGACATCCAATCGGTTGACCGTTCGCTACTGACAATATATCCGTCTTCGTTTACAGTTAACGTTTCGGGTATTTGACTATTGTCGAGTACGGTTATTGTATTTCCGTCTCTATAAAAATGCGATGTTGCAAGTCTTTCAGATTTGTCGAAATTATAACGCGCGATTTCAACCGACCCGTCACGATTGTAGGTAATCGTTCTAAATTCTCTGCCGGAAGATGTTTTTACGATGCGGTTCTTATTGTCGTACTCAAACTTTTCCGTACGACCACTTCTCGTCTTGCTTTCCAGCAACTTTACCTTGCCGCTTCCGCTTCCGATTTTCGGTGACTTATCACCGCCACCGCCATCACAACACACATTTTTTTAGCCATACATCCTCCTGAATAATATTGCTGATTTCATTTTTCTTATTCCATAACAGTATTTTACTCTTTTGTAAACCACACGGTTTGTTCGCCTTCTCCGCTATGAAGCACGATTCCTATCCGTTCATTTTGCGCATCATATTTATAATCTTCGAAATTAGAACCGATTTCCGTATAAGGGCTTGTTGAATGTTCAATAGTGTGCCTCAAATAATAAATACCATTCTCCTCTCTGGCGATAACAAAACTGCCTTTAGAAGTATGGTCGGTAGGCAGCGGCCCAGAGCTTTCCCATCTGCCATCGGCAAATAAAATCATAATAATGGCGTTATCGGGATTGGGCCACTGCATTCTCCAAAAACCTGCCATTTGCGCTTTTATATTCTCTTGCGACGATTGCACCTGTTCAGGTTCAGCCGCGGTTTGAACCGCGTCGTCGACGCAGCGCACGGAAAAAGCATTGCTTTTATTGCCTATGCCCCCGCCATAGCTATTAGAGCCTATGTTTCTATAAGCCATGTGGCTATCATCTACCCAAAAGTAGCTTTCCGCGCCAGCATGGCGAAAAAAACTTTGGTTAGATTCGTGAAAATAGGCGCCGCCAGGCATTGCCGAAAAATCGAAATCGTTCGTACTGTTGCCATCGCATTTACGGTATACGCCATCATGCTCGTCATAGCATAAATCCCAACCGGTTTTTGATTTGAGCTTCATGATTGCCATCGCATCGCCGCCAACAGTCTCAAACAAATAGTCCCAGTCTGCGGCATTAGACAACCGCCAACCCGCGGGGCAAGCTGTCATAGCTGTATTCCAGTCATAAAGCCGCCCGTACTTTCGGCAATTAGCCTCATCGTTATCATAACACCAAGACCCATCTGTCTTGAAATTCAGATTTTCCGCCATCCACGTCAGATTGCCGATCTTGACCGTGCGGTACGTTTGCCCGTCGCGCGTGTCGGTGAACGAAGTATATTCCGCGTCGACCGTTTGTTCCTGTTCAGATTCAGGCTCGGATAACGGGGCGGGTGGCGTATCATTTCCCCGGGTTTCTTTAAGGTGATTTTCGGTTTCGCCGCGATAAGCAAAACGGGTTTTCGGCGATTTATCACCGTCGCCACCGCCGCCGTGTCCTGCCGACATCAGCGATAAAACCACCGCCACCGTCACAATACACATTTTTACGACATCTGTTTTAATTGATGATTTCATTTTACTGTTTTCCTTAAAAAAATAAAATTGTTGCCATCGTTCCTGTTTTGAAAGCATTCAGGTGTATGTTAATTTCGTAATGATTTTCATTCATTAAAATCCACAGAACGAGCCTCATCTGCAAATAAAACTTTGTTGTCCTCTGCATCAAGATAATATTCTGGGATGGTGTTGTCGATCAATTTGTATATGTTGTCTGCATGGACGTTGCCGCCAAAACCACATTCGCCATATCCGTCTTCTGTGATGATTTCAAGCTGGCGGGGCGTAAATTTGAATTTAAGAATACAACCATCAAGCGAATAGGTTCCGGTATTGCCCGCGATTGTCATCTGCCCAAACAATCGTCCTGAGTTATGATTGAAACCTATGTCGAGAAAAAAGAGCGCAGTCCTGTCTGTCAATGGATGTACAAGTACAGTACCGAAAAATCCGCCTTCCAAATTTTGTTCAAACTTATAGGTACCTCCAATACTTTCATCGGCGTCGAGATCAGAAGCCCGCCTGTAATATCCGGTATGCCAGCTACCGCAAACAATCCTAATCAAATCGGTTTCGGGATTGTATGTTAAAGTCCATTCTTTTTCATTAGTGGTAAATTCTTCGCCGTCTGCCCAACCGGAAAGAGAATGTACGCGAATATGCGTATCTGTTTTGCTCATAATGCCCGTATAATATCTTTCCCAGATAGCAAGCGACAAAGTGTTATTCGTCCCTATCGTGATAGTAGGAGGCACTTCACTCCATTCTTCAGGGGAAGACGGCGTTGCCACATACTCCCATGTGCCGTATATGTTAAATTTCGCATCGGCTATTTGCTCCTGCTCGGGTTCAGGCTCGGATAGCGGGGCGGGTTGAGCCGCGTCATTGTCCGCCCGCTCACGACTTCTGTCGCCGCATCCCGCCGACATCAGCGACAAAAACACTGCCGTTGCTGTCACAACACACATTTTTACGATAATTGATGACTTCATTTTACAACTTTCCGTATAAAGGTTTAAGTATTAAATTATTGACATACGAGAAATCAAATAAAATGTTCATTCACGTTGCCCGATTAACATTAAAATACTTACGCATAGTTCAAGCCTGCCTTTTTAGGGTTATGCCGATTGCTTCCAACTTCCAACAAAATAATATACGCCAAAACCTACCATGAGAAAAGTTAAACTCATTTTGCTGAAAGCACTTTCGCCTTACACCACCGCCATCACAACACACATTTTTTCAGTCACACATCCTCCTGCCGGTTAATAAGTTAATGAAAAAAGGCCTCGTGCGCTTGTGGCTTGCCTACGCCGCCGTTCTCTGCGCGCTCCTGACAGCCGTAGTCGGCATCTCCGCGGATTTGATTTGAAAGGCGTTGCAAAAACCATCAAAAAGTTCCCATTATTTAGTTGCTCCTTAAAAACGTATTACTGTATGTATTCATTGACATAGATGTGAAAAACGTCCACTATCATCCTATAGTTTTTTTCATTTTTAGTTTCGACAGACGGGATGAACGGGAATATGGGGCGGTAGTGATATAATTTACAAAATAAAACAACTTTTTTCTTCAAAAATCACGACCGTCGCCAGCCGCCTCCATTAAAAGAGTCCCAATTCCCATTTATTGGCAGAACTCTCCCGAAATGACAACGACCTGAAACTGAAAAGCGGCGGGTTGGGGCCGTAGCGCCATAAACGCGGAAAATACAGGCAGGAGACCGGAAAAAGAACGATAAGGAGGGCGGAGGAACGTGTGGATGGTAGCGAGAGGGGTGGTGGTGTTCTCCATAATCTCTCTCGAGTAGACAGCCTCGACGTTCCTTTCATAGTTAATTTTATTATGAAGGAAGCGTCTATTTCCCCTCACAAATTCACACAAAACATTACTCACGGATTTACCCGCTCACGGCTCTCACGAGCCAACGACAAAACCACCAAAACCTCTTATCTCCACCCCTACCTCATAAACAGCCTCCTTCCGTCACAATAAATACATTTTTCATACACACTAATTTCCGAGGTATGGTTAAAAATTCGCTCTCTTTAGTGTACGCCGATCAATGCGCTCAATAATATATGGCATTATCGCCAATGATAGAGATGTTAAGGTCGCCCCAAATGATAAAACAGTCAAGATATTTCGCTCTACTAAATATGAATATGCTAAAGCAGTGACAAATATAATTCCGGCAAACCCCAACAATGTGTTTCGGGTTGCCTTGACGTAGTGTTTGACAGCCGATATATTACGTAATTTACTTGTTTCATAATAATCACTTTGTCCCTTTAACATCCACTCACCATTTTCTTGAGATACTTTTTGTAATTCTATATTGCCTGCGAGGGTCAATCCTTGCTCTGTATAAATTGCGATAGGAATATCTGCGCACTCTTTTAGCATTCTGGCATCTCTCAACATATCAAAACCACACGGTTCCCATGCACGATAAATGGGTTCCTTTGCATCTTCAATCGCTGCTTGGAGGTTTTCTATTGCAGCCTCACCTGCTGCCAGTACAGACGGGTCTTGGGTTCTTGGATGGAATAAATCTATCAAAATAATATCAGGTTTTTTACCTTTTTCAATCAATTTTTTCAATGTTGGTATAAATTCTTTACTTAAATTGATTGTTTCAACATCAAATTCTTTATCAGGCACTTCCCAAAATTCAGTAAAACTGCCCATGAATTTTTCGATTTTTTCGAGTTCCATTTTGACTTCTTCTTTGCGCTTTTCGAGGCCCAACCTGAGCTCACTCCCACATCCCGCAGAACTATCTACAAGCCCATTGAGCTTTTCGAGCTTTTTTTCAATCTCAGCGCATTCTTTCTTGAATACTTTTTTGACCTCTTCAAGTTCATCACGCATTATCTTACCGCCATGCCGATGCTTGAATAGCCCGGTCCACTTAAGCTTGTCATCACAGAAAAAAATTAAAGGCCTTTTACTCATGGTACTTCTCCTTATATATATGGTTTTTGGGTTACCCACTACCGAAAAATTCGATGATGGGATATTAAATTTTTCTTCAAATTAACAACAAAATCTCTGATACTTCCAAATCCCTACCTTTATCTCATAAAAACCTCCCTTATTAAAGTTAAACCCACAAAACTACCACACCATGCAACAGTTTTTATTTTGTACAAATTAAAAAACAATCCCACACATCAGTCGTCCATAATGCACCTCAGAGAGAACCGGTTCGCCTCGCCGCCAAAGTCCACGGACACATGGCTGTTGCCAGAATTCATGTGCCAGCCCCACGCGAAGCTCGCGCTGTTCTCCGTGGCGCACCACCAGTAGCCGCTGATGCCGACATTGCCGAAACCGCCACTCTGACCTCTGCCGCCGGGCAGAGCCGAAAAGCCGAAATCGTCAGCATCGTTACCACCTGAATTCCAACCAATCGTAGACTTCAATTCACGTCCAGCAGTAGATGAACCACCAACAAAATTAACCAACGCAGCCCACTCGGCATAACTAGGAACATGCCAACCAACAGGACAAATACCTTGAACGCCGCTAGGACTTGACGAGGAACTGGGAGAACCGGCCATAACGGTATTCCAATTATAAAGACGACCATAAAAATTACAATTACTTGCATTATTACCGTAACAAACACCAAGATTACCAGCGTCACCAGCCCAATTCAAGTTCTCAGCCATCCAAGTCTGGTTACCAATTCTCACAGTACGATAAACACGACCATCACGAGAATCGGTAAACGAACCATACGTTACGTTCGGATTAAATTGACTACCGGGTATCAACTGAAAGTTAGCCCTAATCGTTGCGTTTGAACTCAAAGTAACCGTTGTAGCCGCGTTGTTTGCGTTAGCGAATGTCGCAGCACCGCTTATCACCGCCCAGTTGAAAAATTCGTAACCGCTCGACGCGGTAGCTGATATGTTGACTGGTGTTCCCACTGTGATACCCGATTGGGATGTCGGGGTCACTGTACCACCTGCCGTTGGGCTATGGTTGACCGTTAGTGTGACGGGGGCCGAAAAGTTAGCCATAATCGTTGCATTAGAACTTAAAGTGACCGTTGTGACCACGTCGTTGGCGTTGGCGAATGTCGCAGTACCGCTCGTCAGTGTCCAGTTGACAAATCCATAGCCGCTGGTCGGAGTAGCGGTTATGCTAATCGGCGTATTTGCATCATAGTTTTGTCCGCTTGTGGGAGTAAA
>JAITFQ010000048.1 GCA_031281225.1 Chitinispirillales bacterium | reverse complement strand
CCAAAAGCTCGACATAGCGGGTTTTGTCGACGTAGGCATAACCGCTCTCTATCAAGTCGGCGAAATTGGACATCCCGTAAGGAAGTTTTTTAGGCATAAGACGGCTTACTTTCTTGGATAATTTTTTTGCTGCCATAACATGAATATAGTTTATGCCACATGGGTCAATACAAAAAGGTGGCGCGCGTTGCGAATTTGACTAAAAAACATTTTTCTGTTTGCTTTTCAAAAAACCATGCATTATATTACTCTCCGCAATCATATAATAAGGTTCTTTTTGGGGCCGGGGAGGTATCATTATGATGAATCGTATAACAATGACCGAAGCCTTGAGGCGCACGTCTCCGCATCCGGTTTCGTTGATTTGCGCTCAAACGCCCGCGGGGGCGACCAATTTGGCGGCTGTTTCGTGGTGGACGTATCTTGAAAACGATCCGCCCATGATTGGGTTTTCGCTTTGGAAGGAAAGCTATACGTGCGAGCTTGTAGCGAGCGGCGGCAAAGCTGTGTTGAGCGTGCCCGGGGAGGCGCTGGCTGATATTACGCTTAAATGCGGGAATGTGTCGGGCAGGGATGTTGATAAGGTTAAGGAATTTGGTATTGATTTGGTGGATGCTCCGGTTAAATTTCCGGCGCACAGCAGGCTGGTTTTTGCGTGTACGCTTGAAAATAAGGTTGAGGTTGGGGATTGCGTGTTTTTTATTTGTAAGGTGGATGATATATTATTTAACAACAACGAACGCCAATTATTTGCGTGGGAAGGTTCGAGCAATGTGGCGCCGCTGAAAGATTGTATAAAATCCAGGCGCAGTATCAGGCGTTATGATCCGGCAAAGCCGGTCGGCAGGGCGGAGCTCGATAAGCTGTTGGAGGCCGCCATGTATGCCCCGTCGGCTTGCAATTCGCGTCCGTGGGAGTTTATTGCCGTAACAAAGCGAGAGATTTTAGACGACATAGCGCGTACGCACCCATTCGCGGGGATGTGTGCCACGGCGACGGCAGCGATAATTGTTGTGGGCATACCTCAGGAGGGGCGTCCCGAGGGGTATTTCCCACAGGACTGCGGGGCGGCCACGCAAAATATTCTGCTTCGGGCTGCTTCGATGAGGCTTGGTACCTGTTGGTGCGGAGTGTATCCGAAAGATGAGCGTATCGCTCACATCAGGGAGCTTTTCGGTATTTCGCCGCCGAAAATCCCGTTCTGCGTCATAGCGGTGGGAGTTCCTGATGAAGCGCCGGAGGCGCGGGGATTTTTTGAGCCGGAAAAGGTGTCGTATGTTGAATAATCGCATTGCCGTCGGTACACGTTTTACGACCCTGAGAGGTGCTCGGAGTACTGAGATTCACACAATCGGGCTGCCCGAGTTGCCGCAAAACCCTCATAAAAAAACAAAGGCTATTGACATCCCGCATTACTTGTTGTATCTCTATAGCATGGGTAAATTAAAAACTACCAAAAAGAAGTACAATATCTAACACCCTGAAAAGGATTTACACAGTTTTAGAGACAGACCCCAAAAATTCATTATATTTTATCTTCAAGTACTCCGATAAAATTAATCAACGCTAAAGTTGCTGTAGTACATAGCATCATTTCTTTTTTAGTAGCCGTTCTTTTATGAGTCAACGCGTTTGCCAACTTGTTTGTTGTTTTAGCATATGCTCGCAGTTCTTCGCTTTTATTTCCAGCAAGAATAACCTGTATATAAGATTCTAACATCCGTTGAGCATCTGTTTTGCTAATTTCTGTTCCATCAATAGGCTTATGTTTTTCTGGGTTATAAACGGTTTGTGCCAATGTTATTATTAATTCTCTGCATAACATACCTAGCGCTTGATATTGTTCTTCGTTTTGTGCTTGTTTTTCTCTTCTTTTTATCTCAATAATTGAACGACGAATTTTGTCCCAACTAGATAGATTAATATTTACATCTACAATTCTTGCGTCTTCCGCTTCTGAAAGAATAGTGATTAATTGTTTGTATATTTCATTAATATAATCTCGCCTTTCTCTATAAGAACGGAAATCTGCGCTCCATTTACTATACCAACTCCATAAACTCTCATAATGATTAGGATTTTCTATATCTAGCTTTTTCAACTGTGAGTTCACTATACTATATGTTTGTTTGTATTCTCGCTCAACAGTTTGTATTTGAGGGCCTCCCGTAGAAACAGCAATCATTGTGTTTTTAAGATAATCTACTCGTTTCAGCAACTCTTCTTTAGAAAAGTCTACCAAAGACCAATCTGTTTTTGAACTTAATTGAGGTGAAATAATCGCTTTGGAAAACACTTCGTTTTCTGCAAATCTTGTTACTGTATTTAGTGTTTCTACAATTTCTTCCTCTACCGAAGTTAATTCTAACTTTACAAATTCCGTAACATCCACGTCAACATATACTGTATAAAAATTGATACCACCATTCCAATTATCGTAATCCGTTTGAATAGCTGAAACATTTGCATTATTAAGTATGCTAGCGATATTATTCTTGTTTTGAGCTTTTAGCAACTCTTTTGCTGTACTTAATACTAACTTAAAAAAGTCTTTGTTTTCAAAACTTGCCATGTAATCCTGCTTTCCATATACCTTTCTCCGTTGTCGTAAAAACCAATGTTCCTTTTTGCGCACCTTCAATAACATGCTTGTTTGTGATGACAACAGGAATGAGCATCTCTCCTATCTCTTTAAAACGGAAAAAATATCCTGAACCAGTGTGAATTTCATTATTGTTTTTGATACATTCAATTCTAACGGTAGAATAAGTGAGTTGCTCGGTAATTGTCATAGCTTTATTCATCCGACCTCCCCCTCTATTATTGCTATTTCCCCGTTCGTCAGTCCATACAATCCATAAACCATTATATCAATTTCTCTGTCCGTAGCCTCTATTTGCCTTGTAATTTCGCAACACTCCTCTTTGCACTCATTAAAATATTCTTCCCACTCATCCTGTTGTTTGAGTGAAAGAACCATTTTCTGTTTTTTCAATTCGGCTACGAACCCTTTAAAATCTAACTTATAAAAATGTTCTAACGCAACGGTTATTTTCAATGTATCTAAATTGTCGGATAAGCGTTTTAGAAAGCGTTGGTGTTTGACTTGTAATTCAGAGTTGAGGGAAAGCATTTTATCGACAAGGACAATAAAAGGTTGTCGTTTGGGTTGAGAAATGTTTTTTATCGGCAAAATTTCAAGATATTTTGGTTTTATGTTATAATCAATAAATATATTTTTGAAGAAAAAATTCATGGCTTTTGAGTTGATAACTGCAAGCAAATATTCTAATTCGTATTCATTGTTTTTCTGTTCGATAAAAGAAAAATTATTTAAGGGATAGTAACAACCATTCTTATCAAAAGTTGAAACGATTCTTACTTCCATACTTAATTTTCTAATATATTGGACAAGTATTTTAGGTTTTTCAAATGAGTTAGTGGAATATCCTGATAAATGTGGCCCAAAATCTAAATAATCCCCTTCCCACCTTAATGAATATTTTTTTACCGCACTTGCAGCAGCAATACACAATTTATGAGTGGAGTTATTTATATTTTTTTTACTTATGTATTTGTCATTATTTCCTGTTTTTATACCATACCTTACGTTATATAATTCGGATAATGATATAGAACTTTTTGACATTCTCAATAATAATGTTGCTTTGGCATCGGTTAGTTTCAAGTTGAATATTATGTTTTCAAATTTTAATATATTATCTTTTTTTACGCAATGTGAATCCATAATTTTACTGTCAATAAGAAAATCAGGTACATTTCCCTTTTTTAATACATGTGTTGAAATTTCATAACAATTTGTTTCTGTATGATTTAAAATCGTGAAAATTGCAGGTATTATATCTGGCGCGTCTTTAAAAATGTTTTTTTCAAGCTCAACTAGTTCAATAATTTTTTTATTTAATACTAATTCCCGTAAAAGAATGTATTTGTCTAAATAATACCACGTATTGGGAGTAATTAACCCCAATAAACCTTGTTTTTTAAGCAGTTTATTTATTATTAAATCAATAAAATGCACATAAGTTTCTAGCTCTCCTTTTTTACAAATATAATTTTCATTTATATATAGCTTATCTGTATTTGGTACTTTAGCACCCCAAGGTGGATTCCCAATCACCACATCAAATCCCCCCTTCTCAAACACCGCCGGAAACTCTTTCTGCCAGTCAAACGCTTTCTCTCCCGCCACTTCCACATCGGAGATTAACGAGTTACCACATTTTATATTATTGTTGAGCGAATTTAGCTTGCGATGTGGTTTGGCGGTTCGCAGCCACAGAGCGAGTTTGGCTATTTCGACGCTTTCTTCGTTTATGTCTACGCCGTAAAGGTTGTTTTCCAAAATATCAATTTCGATATTATCAAACAGTTGGTACTTGCCGTCATGAATTTTAGCGCGCATTTCGTCGATTAGACGGTGTTCGGTTATCAAGAAGTCAAGCGCGGCGTTCAGGAACGCGCCGCTGCCGCAAGCGGGATCGCAGATCGTTAACGATAACAGCCATTCGCGGTAATTTGTTAGTTTTTGCTCGAGCTTACGTTTTGCGATTTTTTGACGTTTTTTGTCTGATGTGTATTCTGTTTCATCTATTTGCAATTCTACTTTTTTATCGACGCATAATTTTCCCAATGCGTTTTCTACAATGTAAGCTGTGATATAACGAGGTGTGTAAAAAACGCCGTCTTTTTTGCGTTTGCCGACAGTTTTCTGTTCCGTGCCTGCCGAAATTGCGTTGGTAATTTCCTCTATTTCGGTAAGTGAATTTTCAAAAATGTGTCCGAGTATATTTACATCTACTTCACTTGAAAAATCGTAGCGGCTTATGGTTAACAGATGTGGGTGGAGCGCTTCGTCTGATATTTCCACGTTATCCAGCACTTCGTCGGGGATGAATAGCCCACCGTTATATGCAAAAACGTCATGTTTTTTTCCTTTGAATCCGGTGTTCATATAGCCAAAATATTTTTTGAAACGGTCGTAAAGTGGTTTGTATTCATCCAAATCCTTGAGTGACTCCCATTGCTTGATGATTTCCGCGATGGAATTTGGGGGCAGTAAACCGCAGTCTTCCGCGAAGAGGATAAAGAGTATCCGGTCTAACAATTTTTGCGATTTTTTGAATAGTGTCAAGCGGTCATATTGTGGGTTGAGTTTCGTTAGATCGTCAAACAGGGTGCGTTTGAAAGCGGCGTATTCCTTGTAGAGTTGCTTGGTAATTTGGTCTTCATTTTTGGTTGATTCATTTTTAATTTGCTTGGGCAGATTGGCCGCGATATTGTCGTAGTTCAAGCAAAGCCATAGCATGGCGAAGTCTTCTTGACCTAACGTAAACAGATTGAACTCTATAAAATCAATAGCGTTATCGATGTAGAAACGCAGTTTCTCAAAATTGGAAATGACAACGTATGAAGCGTTCCGATTATAGTTTTTGTAGCCGAACGCCTGCGTCTCGACCTGTTTCAGATCGGTTGTTTTGCCGTCTTTCAGTTCGATAACGCCAACGACTTCACCGTTGACCAAAATAGCGGCGTCGGCTTTTTTCGAGCCGGCTTCGTTTTTGTGTTCCGTAATCAGGTTATAATTTGGGTCTGGATTGAGCGTATAACCCAATATTTTCACAAAAAGTTCCCGCAGAAAACCCTCTTGAAACTGTTCTTCCTTGCTATTACGGATATTTTCCTGTATTTCAGGATTGTGGAAGTATGTAGCGTACTGTTTGTAGGCTGCTGCAACGTTGCCTTCCATCCCTTTCAGATATTTTCGGAGAATTGAACTTTGAAACAGGCCTGTCATAGTCGGAATTCCGTATACCCTTGTAAATTTTTATCTTTCCCCCATATTTTTGCGTAAACCTCTGCTTACTCAACGATTTGGGGCTTATTTATTACTATGAATATAATATAAACGGGTGATACCTGTCAATACCATATTTCTGATTTTATTTAATATCTGCTCCAAAAGTAATAAATTCCTTGCAAATAGGGTTGTATTTATATTATTTTAAATTCATAAAGTGCAACTGTAGCCATTTTTTAATAGCCAAACCGCCCGGTTTTAGCGGCGAACGATTGAAAAAAAGTAGAGATTTGAACTTAAAGGGGATTTTTTATGAGACAAGAAACTGCAATTAAATTGTTTGAAGAAAGAAAAATACGCGCAGAATGGGACGAACAAGCAGAAGAATGGTATTTTTCTGTGATTGATGTAATCGAGGTCTTAACCGACAGCTCTAACCCGCGGGATTACTGGTTTAAGATGAAACAGCGGGTAAAGTTGGAAGACGGGATTGAACTGTCGACAATCTGTCGACAGTTGAAAATGATGGCGCCGGATGGAAAAATGCGCTCAACTGATTGCACTAATGTTCAGAGCCTTTTGCGTATTATCCAGTCCATCCCCTCACCAAAAGCCGAACCTTTCAAACAATGGCTTGCAAAAGTCGGATATGAGCGCATTAAGGAAACGATAGACCCCGAACAAGGCATAAACCGCGCAAGGGATAACTGGCTTAAACTCGGACGAAGCGAGAAATGGGTACAACAACGCATGAGCGGCCAGGAAACCCGCAATAAACTGACCGATTACTGGAGAAAATCGGGTGTAAATGAACAAAATGAGTTTGCTGCGCTGACCAATATTATCCATCAGGAATGGGCAGGGCTGACAGTAAAACAGCATAAAACGCTAAAAAACCTGAAAACACAAAATCTGCGTGACCACATGTCCGAAGCGGAATTGATTTTCACCGCTTTAGCCGAGCTTTCTACACGTCAAATAGCCGAAAGCGAACAGGCGGAAGGTTTTACGAAAAATGCCGCCGCGAGTAAAAAAGGTGGAAAAATAGCCAAAAACGCTCGTAAGGAGTTAGAAGCCAAAACCGGCAAATCGGTTGTTACGGGCGAGAATTTTTTACCGCCGGCAACAAATAAAAAGGCGCTGAAAGAATAATGGAATACATACTGCACTTATTGATACTGATAGGCATATATGCCATGCTCTCGCAAAGCCTGAACCTGTCTGCGGGTTTTGGCGGGATGATTTCATTGGCTCATGCTGGATTTTACGGCGTGGGCGCGTATACCGCCGCCTTGCTGGCGGTAAATCACCAACTTCCGTTTTTGCTGACATTGCCTGTCGCCATGCTATTAAGTGGGGTATTAGCGTTGATCGTATCGGCTATTGCTTTGCGCACCATTGATGACTATTTTATTATATGTACTTTGGGCATTAAGCGAAGACGAAATTTTCACGCAATCACTGGGCAAGAATGTCTATCTGACCAAAGTCATAGCATTTACCGTAAGCGCAATGATAGCCGCCGTTCCGAGCACACTTTACGCTCACTATATCATCCCGAAGGCAGCTTGGTATTCCAGATTTTCCTACGTCAAGACAGCGAAGTATCAAAAAAATGGGGGCTTGTCGAACGCGCCGGATCCGCAAAGGGCGGGCGTTGGGCGCCCGCTTCGCTGTATTGTTTTTTTTATATTTGACTTTTCGCCGGCACTATATTATTTTATAATTAACGGGTTCCCGTCTCTCTCTCTGTTGTCCTGATTACGAGCAGTGCCGTCTTTTTAGTTGTGAGCATACGATACATCTCACGCATTTAGAAAATCCAGCATTGTCGGCGTTTGGCTTGCGCCGAGATAAACAATCAAAGATTGTCACAATTAAAAAGTGAGGGCGTATATGACGCGTGATGTCTATTATGAGGAAGAATTGCGTTATTTGAAGGAGGAGGGCGCGCGGTTTGCGCAAAAACATCCGCGGCGGGCGAAATATTTGAATTTCGGCTCTGTCAAGGACAGAGACCCGAATGTTGATACCCTGTTCGAGGGCTTCGCGTTTCTGTGCGCCGGGATACGCGAGCGGATAGACGGCGCGCTTCCGCGGTTGGCCGCCGATTTGACGGGGCTCTTGTGGCCGCGGCTGCTGCACCCCGTTCCGTCAACCTGCGTAGTGGAATTCAAACCGCGTGCGGGGATGCTGCAACGTACCCATATAGTAAGGAAAGAGGCGGCGGTGTTCACCACCGACCCCGATCCGGTATCAAAAGTATGCTGCCGTTTCGCCGCGGCGCGGGACGTGCGCGTGAACCCGATCGCCATTAATAACGCCGGGGTTGTGACGGGCGGAGGCAGAGACGCGCTCACGCTGTCTTTCAAAATTGAGCAGGGCGTCCGGCCTGAATCGCTGTCGCTTTCGCCGGTCAGAATATTTATAAACGACGACCTGCCCGCCGCGCTGTCGATAAGGCAAACGCTTTTGCGCCACGTTGAGGCGGTGATTTTGCGGGATGACCGCGGGCGGGAAAAAAAATTAATCCCGCAAGATACGTTCGTCGAGGGCGGGTTCGGCGAAGATGAAGAGCTGTTCCCGGAGGCCCAAAATACTAACCGCCAGCTTAGCCTGCTGAGGGATTATTTTACGTTTCCCGAAAGGTTTTTGTTTGTGGATATTTTTGGGCTGGACTCCCTCCCCCCAAGCGGTGCGCCGGCGTCGGTTCTGTCGCTCGAGATACGGTTCGACAGAAAATTGCCGGGCGGTATATGCCTGACGAAAGAGACTTTTAAGCTGCACTGCGTCCCCGCCGTAAATGTTTTCAGGCGCGACGCGGAGCCGGTGATTGCCGACGGAAAAAGGTGCGAGTACGATTTAACGGCGGACGCGCTGCACCCCGAAAGTTTTGAAATCCACAGCGTCGAGGCGGTGACCGGGGTAGACAGGGTATCCGGCGAAAGGCGGGAGTATGAGGGGTATTGCGGATTGGGTGACGGCCGGCAAAGATTTTATTCGGTGCGCGCTGACCGGCAGCCGGGCGGCAACCGTCTATCGGGCGGCGGTCGCAGGATAACGTTATCGATGAACGGGTATCAAACCGAAAACAACCGGCTTTTGAACGAGACGCTGCACATAGAAACATGGCAGACCAATGGAACGCTCGCGCGTAAAATTCTGGCGGACGGCGGGGCGCTGCGCAAAGCCGCGCCGGAATTTCCGGACTATATCACGTTTGCTAATATTACTGTTCCCTGCCATCCTGTAAACCCGCCGTTTGACGATAATTACCTGTGGGCGTTTTTGTCGCACCTGTCGGCCGCGTATTCAAATTTCAGCGACGCGAAACGATTAAGGGAATTTTTACGCGTGTATGACTGGCTGACAATGCCGGGCGATAAGCGTCAGGAGATAGAAGCGATACTTTCCGTATCCGTAAAACCGTGCGACTTAATAGTTGACAGGGCGGTGATCCGCGGCACGGAGATGAACGTCCGCGTAGACGAGTCTGCCGCGCCCGAAGAGAACTTTTTTTTGCTGGGCGGCGTTATAGCGAGAAGTTTGTCGTGCATGGCGTCGATAAACACGTTTCTGAAACTTGTCCTTACGATGACGCCGTCGGGCAAAACGTTCGTATGGAATAACAGGTCCGGTGAACGGATTTAAACTGGAGGAACTATGAATGATATAATATCGGAACTGGAGAACAATTTTTATTCGTTCGATATTTTGCAAATGACCGCCGTTGTCAAGGAAATTTTGGGTGACGGCGATGGTACTGTTTTTTTCGAGTCCGACCCGTCGCTCGCCTTTCCCGCCGCGGATATCGGTTATATGAAAATCGATACGAACGGCGATGGCGCCACCTGTGCGAGAATCAGCCTCCCTGTAATGAATCTGCTCGGCATCGCCACCCCGCTTCCCATAAAGTTCACCGATTACATCACCCGCGGCCGCCCCGACGCCGAGATGTACCGCGATTTTTTGTCGATTGTGCAAAACCGGCTCCACGCGCTATGGGTCGACGCCCATCAAAAATATGCGTTGTGGAGCGATTCGGGGCGTGTAGCTAAGGCGATATTCGGGTTGATGACCGCGCCTTTGCCCCCCCAGGCGGCATTTTACGGC
The DNA here is from genome assembly GCA_031281225.1 of Chitinispirillales bacterium. Lineage (GTDB taxonomy): Bacteria > Fibrobacterota > Chitinivibrionia > Chitinivibrionales > Chitinispirillaceae > GUT77. The sequence goes on along the minus strand of JAITFQ010000048.1, from coordinate 10,437 downwards.
GGCGCCCTCGCCGGACTTGACATTTTTTCACGCCGCCAAAGGAGCGCGTCCGGCCTTAAATTGCTGTTAGAATCAATATGGGGCGGGATTCCGGTACATATTGAAGAAAATATCGGCCGCCGGGCGTCGGTAGATGAGTGCCACGCTTTGGACGGCGGCTTGCGGCTTGGCCAAACCGCAACCCTCGGCACAAAAGTTTTTGACCGCTCCTCCAAGTTCCGAATATCTCTCGGCCCGCTCGGCTATAACATGTACAGGACATTTCTCCCAAACGGCGATAATTATCAATATTTGCAAAAAATACTGTCGCTATACCTGAACGAGCCGTTAATCTGCGAATTGGAGGTGTTGTGCCCGCAAACCGAACTCCCTCCGGTGCGCCTCGGTGGGGACTGCGCGGATCAGGGCGGTATAGGCCGGGCGGCGGTACTGGGTAAACCGGCAGAGAGAATTGAAAATTTCCACAGGTACAGAAGAGATTTTGTATTTCAGTCGCCATAATATTATCTTTAAGTTGTATGGGGCGACAGGGCAAGGCTACGATAAAACCCCGCCAAGCTGCACGCACCGAATGTTTGCGGAGATGTATGATGAATGAATTGCTTAAAAATACTATTCTTATTGTGGACGACGAAAAATCAAACTTCGCCCTCCTGACGCACGTACTGGGCGAGAAATACACCGTCTACACGGCGAAAGACGGCGCGTCCGCGATTGAAAAGGCTACGGAGCTAACGCCCGACCTCATCTTGCTCAATATTTTCATGCCCGACATGAGCGGGTACGACGTACTTGGCGCACTCAAAAAGCAGGACGCTACGCGTGAAATACCCATCATCTTCATAACGAACAATTCATCTGCGGAAGAGGAGGAGGAGGCGCTCTCCTACAACGCAGTTGATTATATATGCAAGCCGCTCCGGCCCAACATCGTCAAGCTGCGGGTGCGCAGCCAAATCCGCATCGTCAACCAGATCCGCACCATAGAGCGGTTGAGCATGACCGACCAGCTAACCGAAATCCCCAACCGCCGCAGCTTCGACAGCCGGATAAGCATGGAGTGGCGCAGGGCGATAAGGGAGAAGACGTCTATCAGTTTATTGATGCTCGACGTGGATAGATTCAAGGCTTACAACGACGCGTACGGGCATCAACAGGGGGACATGGTTTTGAAAGCCGTGGCGCAGAGCATAGAGAGCGACCTCAAGCGTCCCGGCGATTTCGCCGCGAGGTGGGGCGGCGAGGAGTTCGTTGCGCTGCTCGCCAACACAGACCTCAACGGCGCGCTGGAAGTGGCCGAGCGGATACGCGCCAACATCGAAAAACTGAACATCACCAACGAAAAATGTTCCAATACGCCCCCCATAACAATAAGCATAGGCGTAGAGTGTCAAACCCCCGATCACAACGCCTCACTAAGCAAATTTATCTCCGCCGCCGACCACGCGCTGTATCAGGCGAAAGCGGCAGGCAGGAACAGAGTGTGCAAGGCGGCGAGTTCGCCGGAAAACAGGTGAACATTTGATTCTGCTACATATACATGCATGGCAAGTTTTTCAAAAATCAACCGTCATCAACAATCCCGTAGTCGCCCCGATCCGCTCGTTGCTGAATTGGATGTTGAATCTAGTGTTGTCGGCCTGACGCTGATTTGCGCCATTTTGGAAAAGCGCGAATGAGGCGTCGGTCAGCGCGATGCCGATTAACATTCCGGCGAGGACGTCGGTCGGATAATGCTTGGCGGCTTCCACACGGCCCCATGCGGTGCCGAGCGTCAACAGGGAGAGGGCGGTATAGGCCGGGATTTCATAACGCAACGGGAGGTTCATATCGCGTATCATCAATATAGAACTGTGATTGGCCCACGCCGCGGCGGTCGCGTGGCCCGAAGGGAACGACAGATTGTCGGCGGCGTTCGGCCTTTCGCGGCCCGTGTAATCTTTTAGCAGCTCAGTAGTCATCGATGTCGTCAGGCCGGAGAAGACAAAAGCCATTGCCGCGTTGACAGGGGGCATGGCCGACTCATGGCTAAGCGGAGAAAAAACATCCATGCGGTACGGATAGCGGAACAGTTCGTCCGCCGGCCGGAAATATTTTACCGCGTAGATAACCGCCGCCGCCCCCGCCGACACATACTGCAAAACGTCGCTCGCTTTCTGAGCCCTCGCGGCAGAACCGTACACCGGCGCGTGATCAACCGCGTAAGACGATACTTTACTGTCTATCCCAAAGGCCGCTATCAGGGCAAGCGCAGCCGCCGTGAAAAACGCGCAGGTGCCGGCGAAACCGTCGCCCCTCACAGCTTCTCCCACCAGCCCCTGTTGGCGAGATACCAGCGGATAGTCTCGCGTATCCCAGTTTCAAAATCAACCGACGGCGACCATCCCAATTCGTTTTTAATTTTCGACGCGTCGATCGCGTAACGGCGGTCGTGGCCTAAACGGTCCTCCACAAAGGTTATCAAACTTTCGGGCTTTTTTAATTCCGCGAGTATCAGCTTGACAATATCGATATTATGCCACTCGTTGTTCCCCCCGATATTATAAACCTCGCCGGGGGCGCCTTTGTCTAAGACGGTTTCGATCGCCTGGCAATGATCGTGTACATACAGCCAGTCGCGGACGTTCATCCCGTCGCCGTAAACCGGCAGCGGCTTATCACGCAGGGCGTTGGCTATCATAAGCGGGATTAATTTTTCCGGGAATTGAAACGGGCCGTAATTGTTCGAACAACGGGTGATGATTGCCGGAAATCCGAACGTCTCAAAATACGCCCGCGCCAACAGATCGCTCCCGGCCTTTGACGCCGAGTACGGGCTGTTTGGGGCAATAGGCGTTGATTCCGTAAAATACCCGGTTGCGCCGAGGGTGCCGTAAACTTCGTCGGTTGACACGTGTATAAAGCGCTTTGCGTTGAAATCATTTGCCCACGCCTCTTTTGCGGTCTGTAACAACACCTGGGTGCCAAGTACGTTTGTGACGACGAATTGCGACGGGCCGGTGATACTCTTGTCTACATGGCTCTCGGCGGCAAAGTGGATTACGGCGGCGAAGTCATAATCATCAAATAACTTTTTGACGGCGGCGGTATCACAAATATCACCTTTGATAAACGTATATCGCGGATTGCCCTCAACCTCTTCCAAATTTTCGAGGTTACCCGCGTACGTCAATAAATCGTAGTTGACAATATGGCAGTCATCCCGGTTTTTGAGTATGTTAATAACAAAATTCGAGCCGATGAATCCAGCGCCGCCCGTTACCAAAATATGTTTCATCGCTACTCGCCAACCTTTCCCATTTGTAAATTTTTCACAGACAAAAACTCCTTGAATCCGTCGCGCCAGTTTGGCATAATATTTACGCCGATCTCTTTCAATCTCGCGTTTTCCAGCACGCTGTACTTCGGCCTCGGCGCGGGGCGCGGGAACTCTTCGGTTGTGCAGGGCTGTATGTCTACATTGATACTCGACGCCGCGGCGATCTCTTTCGCGAAATCGTACCAACTGCAAAAGCCCTCGCTCGTGCAGTGAAAAATACCCCGCTCCGGCCTGCCGAGCATGGCGAGCACCTGCTTGCAGACGCTTACTGTCCACGTTGGCGATCCGAGCTGGTCGTTCACAACCTTGAGCGGTTTTTTCTCCCTTGCGCGGGAAGCCGCGAGCCAGCGGATTGTCTTCACAAAATTACTGCCATGCAAACCGTAGAGCCACGCGATTCTGAAAATCATCACGTTGTCATACAATTCCGTAATGATCTCCTCCCCGCGCAGCTTTGATTGCCCGTAGACCGACCGCGGGTTGACGCCGCTCTTTTCCGTGTACGGGGCCGACGCCTCCCCGTCAAACACGTAGTCGGTGCTGAAATGCACAAGCAGCGAGTTGTGCCTCTTCGCGGCCTCCGCCAGAATGCCGCAAGCCTCCGCGTTCAGGCCAAACGCCTCGTCGCGCATCTCCTCGCAGTCGTCAACCGCCGTAAACGCCGCGCAGTTGACGATAACATCTGGCCGCGCCTCATCAATGCAAGCGTCCGCCGCCGTCTTGTCGAGCAAGTCTATCAGCGGGTAATCAACAGGGTTGACGATGTGCCCGTCGGCGTTGGCGCCGGCGACAAAGTCGTGACCTAACTGCCCGCTCGATCCTATAATCAGTAGTTTCATGTCAGCTCCTCAAAAACCAATCCCGCGATATAATACGCGCTTTGGCCGTACAGCCCCGTGCTGTCGTCGGCATAGCACGCCCCTATATGTGATTCATAGAACATTTTCAGCGCCTCATTCTCTACGCAGTCAAAGCGTTCCATTATTAGCCTCATAACCGTTTTTAATGTCGACGCCCTTATTGTTCCATGCGGCATTGTTATCCCACCTCTTGAAAATTGGTAAACGTTACGCATGACAAAGACTTTTCAGAACAAAAAGCGTACTGATTGTTAGCACGCATAAATGTCAATTTTTCCAAAGCAAAATCAAGAGGCATGAGTCCGTCTACAACAGCTTGAACTGTTTCACCAACATCGTCGTTGGCGATTTTTCCAAAGACGATATCAAAATCGTGCTTGAAGCGCGGGTTCGACCTGTTATTTACTATGAACTCCAACCACTCGACGGAATAATCCATAAACTCCTTATAATTTAACTTTTCCGCCGCTTTGCCACTATCAAATTCATATATATTCAGAACCGCTTGCTTTCGGCGAATCCGTCCCTGCCGCTTTGCCCATTTTGCCGCCTGTTCGTAAATATCGGTTGTATAAAAACCGAAACCGAAATCCCTGCCCTGCTCCGCTGAAATAATTTTCGGCTCTTTTACGATGTCGGTCCCGCCATGATAAAGTATCATAACCCACCCTCCAAAATTCTTTCAATATCGCCTATCACATATTCAAATCCGTGGCCATGCAAAATCTCGTAGTCTTCATCTAACATTTGCAATATGCCCCTGTCTTCAAATAGCCTGTACACTTCGTTGCTAAGCAGATTTTTTCTGTCGGCATATTTTTCTATACAAAACAATTTGAAAGAAAGTTTGCTCATAATCACCGCGCCAACGCAACAAGGTTTCTCGTAATGGCGTCAAAACACTCCGCTACCTGGCGGTTGTTCTGCACCACCGCGGGGCCTAAGCTCCTGAGCGACATCCTGATCTCCGGCGTGTAGACTAAGTATCCGATGTAGCGCAGCGATACGGAGAGGTATTTTTGCACGATCCCGGTAAAACCCTCGCCAACCGCGATCTCCTCCTGGCCGCGCACCATGTTCAGCACCAAAAACAGCTTGCGGCTGTCTAACCACTCCCGCATCGTCTCCACCTCCTCGGGGCATTTCACCCTGAGCTGCGCGAACATGTTGTCTAAGGTGGGGGCGTTTTTGTCGGTCTTGGGGCTTGTGTAGGCTTTTAATAACTTTTGGATGTCGTCCCTGCCGGGAAACAGGCGTATCAAACCGCGGAAAATGCCGCTTTTCAGGAAGCCATAGGCGTTTTCAACGGAGGTCGGCAGGCAATCGGTCACCGTGATGCTGTGCGGGAACGCGGCGAAAAAGTCGGAAACTATCGTGTGGCTGCCGGCCCCTAAATCCACTAATATATAGTCGGCTTCGAGCGTCTTTATCCCGTTCAGGATTTTCTGTTTTTGGGCGAAGTTTGGGTTGGCGAGTTCCAAAAACTCCCCCGCGCCGGAGATGAGCCAGCTTTTGGGGACGGGGGTTTCCACCGCCACGTCCACGAGCGATTTGTATTCGCCGGTCAGGAAGTTGTGCAGTGTGCGCGCCGGGCGCCGCATCCCGAGGCAGGTGTGCAGGTTCGCGCCGCCGAGGTCGGCGTCGATGTAGCCTACGGAGTACCCGTGGCGTACAAGGGCCGCGCCGAGGTTGGAGCTTATCGTGCTTTTGCCGACCCCCCCCTTGCCTCCGCCTATGGATATTATTATCGGCTCACTCATGACTCTCAGTCGGCTCCGTATAGGCCGGGGGCGATTCGCTTGCGTGCCTCTGCCCCGCGTCGGCGGAGCGGACAAACCCGCTCATGTTCCAAAGTTTTTTTGTAACGTCGGGAAAAGAAAGCCTGTACTCTTTGCTGTCGAACCGCTCAAAAGAGATTGACAGGGTGGTTCCGGAAAAAAACAGGAAGCCGACTGAAGCTACCGCGACCGCCCCCCCGATCAGGCGCAATGGAAACACCCGCTCGCCCTTGATATTCCCCTTCCCGTCGCTACCCCTGTCCAACCGCTCGCTATAAGCCCTGTTGAGCGCGGCGTTAATCTGCCGGCTGTAGCTGGCAATATCCGTTTCCGCCACGCCGGAGCCCGCCGCCGCATCAAACCTCTTGAGGCCGCACTTGCCAGCGAACCATTTTTGAGCGTTTCTAGGGTTGTGGCTGATAAACTTCCTGTACAGGAGCGTAATCACCGCCGCCGCGTCGCCGCAGGCCGCACTATGATCCTTATCCCGTGACCGCAACAAAATATAGAGGCCACGGATATGCCGGTTAAACAGCGCATAGAACGCCGCCGGGTCGCCGCGGCGGGCCAGTTGGGCGTAAAGATGATCTTCAGATGTTATCTTCTTGTTCATAAATCTTTAAAATTATGGTGAAACTTCGAGACACTCCGGCTATTGGCCGCAACGGCGCTACGCCTCGGAATAAATATACATAATGCCGTAAATGGGTTCAAGGCAATTATTGAAGGTACGATTAAATATCGCGCCCGCTTGACAATATCATTTTGCAGGGGGGCAAACGCTGTCTGCCCCCTTGTGATTGTTATCTTGCCAACTGAAATCTTTGGGTAATTGCTATCCCGTCGCCCGAATATCTAACAATTACGGCTCCGCTTGACATTGCGCGCTGGGGGAGGCGGACAGTTCTTTGGCCCGCGCTGACCTTTGTTTTGTAAATCTGCCTTCCGGTCAGCGAGTAGACAGATATTGTTCCGGCGTTTTGCGGTGTGAAAGAGAGGGTGATTGTTGGCGCCCTCCGTGTTTCCATCGTCATGCTCCGGACGCTATGCATTGTTCCGCGGGATGCGGCGGTGTGGCGTATTGAGACCATGCTTGGGGTTTGGGATGAATAGAGCATCGCCCCAGCCGCGCCTGCCGCGAGCAGGATGTCGTCTCCATGGTAAATCGTTTGCAGATTCCTGTTTGTCGCTCTTGCCTGCAAAACCCAGTTGCTGCCGTTGGTTGACGCATGGATATTTCCGGAATCAGAGACGGTGATATAAAATCCTTTTGCGAACGTAGCGGAATTTATCCGGCGCGTCGTTGTCGACATCATCGTCCAATTGTTTCCGCTATCCGATGAAAACACCGCGCTGCTCGCGGTTGAATTTCCTGACGCGACAAATTTACCATTCGCGTAGGATACTGACACTATTCTGTAATTCGACCAGGCCGGCTGCGCTATAATATTGTTCCAAAACTCGCCGTTCCCGGACGATCTGAGCCTCCAGTTGTCGTCACTGCCGGCGGCCACAAACAACCCATCGCCAAAACTCACGGAAACCGGATATGACCCCACGGTCCAGCCGGTCTGTTGAATGTCTTCCCAATTTTCCCCATCAGCGGAGATCTGTATGCTTGCCACGCCTACTGACGACCTTCCTATAGCCACAAAACTGCCATTCCCGTAAGCGACACCCCCAAGCATAGTGCCGCGGTCGTTGTGGCTGCGATCGGTCCAACTGCTTCCGTCGTCGGCAGATACGAAAATCGCGCCCGAATCGCCGACTACAACATATTTGCCGCCGCCAAACGCGACGCCCCGCAGATTCTTCGGCGCGCCCGCGCTTTTGTTCCAGTTTATCCCGTCGGGAGACACCGACACGCCGGAGTCGCCCACCGCCACAAACACACCGCCGCCATAAACTACCTGCCTGTACGACATGAGACGACCGTCAGCTTTCTTGCTCCAGTCCGTCCCGTTATAAGTGTAAACCGACCCGTACGCCCCAAGGGCCATGAACACCCCGTCTCCGAATTTTACGGATGTGAAATTGTCGTCCTCGTTCAGCGCCGACAGCGCCCACTCAACCCCGTCGCTTGATACCGCGGCTCTCCCTTGCGCCCCTACGGCCACAAACTTGCCGTTGCCGAACGCCATATCCACCATCCCCGCCGGGGCGTTTGATGGTGAACTTGTCCACGAAATGCCATCGGACGATGTGTATACCGTTGCACCGGAAGCAGCTATCGCCACGAGCGTCTCCGTATCTTCGTTGAAGGCAACAACGCTTACGCCGCCCGGTGTGGAGACGGCAACGGGTTGCCACTGAACACCATGCTGGGAGTGGAGTATATTGTTTCCAACCGCGATATATCTACCCGGCGTGCCCGGGCGGTACACGGCATGGGAGAGATGGGTGGTGGCGGCGGGCGCCCGGTCTTCATCCCAATCGTCGTTGAAATACAAAAATGTCATAGCGCCGCCAACGCCAAAAAACCTGCCTCCTCCAAAAGCCAAATATCTGCAGGGATTGGTCGTCATGATTGGGGAAGAACTCCAATTTTCACCATTCTCGGAGCGTAACAGGCGATCGCCGGTTCGCGTCACAAGGAACATCCCGTCGCCGTAGGCAGCGCTAAACAGCCTTCCCGGGCCGCCCATACCCGCCACGGCCGCGAAAACCTGTGACGACCATTCCCCGCCGGTTGAAGTTCTTATCAGCCCATCCTCGCTCACAGCGACGAACCTGCCGCCTCCGAAAGCCAGCCCGCTGTAGGACGGGTAGAGATTCTGCCACATCGGCGCCGTTTGCGCATGGAGCAGACCGCAAAAAAGCGCGGCTAATGCCATTGTTTGAACTAGGCGGTGCATGGGGATACCTCCTGAAATATGGTTATTTTATTAAATTATTCGTCAACCTCGCCGTCCGCCCCGCCGCCCGCTTCATTCGTCCATTTCTGCAGGGCTTCAATGATTTTCAGCGCCTGATCGCGGCTCGAGATATTGAACTTGGCCTGTTGACGGTACTCGTCGTCCATTTTGCGGTAACGGCGGATTGAGTAGCGGTCCTGGCCGTAACTGTCCTTGGCCTTTTCCCACTGTTGGTACCGAAACATCACCGTTACCCACGCCCCCCTTGAGAGGATAACCTTGTCGAGCTCTTTTACTACGAGCGCGCCGTCCTCTTCGTATTCAATCGTCAGGTCTTCCGCTTTTGATGCCATTTGGTGCTTTCTCCGGTTTCTATATTTTTGTGAAAATGGGCGTGTTTATGTTCATAAGCACGCCCCTGGTTTTTGCATACGTCTCGCCTCTGTCATCCATACATTACCCGTCCCACAGCAAATCGGCCAAACTAATCACTGTGACCTAGCTTGATTGGCCCGCCTTACCTCTTCCTGAATCTCCCTGTGATTGGGATCAAGGGCGTGGGCGCGTTGCAAGCGGTTCTGATACTCGGCCTGATTTCTTTGGCCTCTCGCCACCCTCGCAAGCCCAAGTTCCCCCAAAGCGAACTTGGGGTCAAGTTCCAGCGTCCTGGCATACAGGGTTCTAGCCTGATCAAAGTTCTGCTGATGCAGGAATACGTTCGCGCGCTCGTACAAGGCAGGCACGTGGTTGGGATTAATCAGGCCGATCCTTCTGTACGCGTCCATCGCGTCCTCGAAGTTGCGCATGGCGGCTCTTGCCCTGCCCAAAATCATCAGGGCATCGATGTTTTGGGCGTCCCTCACCAATATCTCGTTGGCGATCCCCAGCGCTTCCTGATTCCTGTTTATACCGAGCAGCGCGGTGGCGTAGCTCACAAGATGCGGAACCTCCCTCTTTTCATCGGTGACGAGCTTCCACGCGGTGGCGGCTTCCATGTTTTTGCCCACGGCAAGATAGCCTTCAGCGAGGGCGATCCGCACTTCTATAGGGACGGGCGTACCACGGGAATTTCTCACCACACTCTCCAAAATCCTTATCCCCTCTTCCGTCCTGCCGACACTTGTGTAGCAGCGGGCCAAAAGAACCATCGTCGCCGGATGGTTGGGCCTCAGCGAGTTGGCCATTTCGAGGAACATTAAGGCATCGCCAGGCATATTGCGGCCGACGAGCAGGTACTCCCCCACCCTCATGATCGGGTCGGGGTTTCTCGATTCGAGGGCGATGAAGCGCTGGAACGCATTCGTCATGTCCCTGTCCCGGCGGGCCCTTCCGTACTGCATACCGAGTTCGTACCACGCCCGCGCTATCGTGTCATTGAGCGCGACGGTTCTCTCAAACATGGTCAGCGCCCGCGCGGGGTTTCTGTTGTTGCGCGCAAAGTAGAGCCCCGCCCTCATGAAGTTGCGGTGGTCGCGCGGGTAGGTTTGGGTGTTTTGCTCGAAAATCCTGATTGCGGCATCGGGATTTCTCGCGTCAACCAGCACGCCGCGCCTGTGGGCGAGGTCGGCGTCTCTCACGACAGGTGGGCCTCTCAGGAAGTCCTCTATAAGGCTCGCCGCTTTTTC
>JAITFQ010000047.1 GCA_031281225.1 Chitinispirillales bacterium | reverse complement strand
CATCCGGTTATAAGGATAGACCTGAACGCAGGGAATTACGCAAACAGCGGGCTGGAAGCGCTTCAAGACACATTGCGCTGTGAATTGCAAGCGCAGGCAGAAAAACATGGGGTTGAGCTAACAGAGGCGAATATCGTCAATCAGTTTAAGTATCTGATAAGAAAGGTAAGCGAAAAAGCCGGCGAAAGGGCGGCAGTAATTATAGATGAATACGACAAGCCGCTTCTTGAAACCATGTCGGGAGACATTGATACGCACAAGGCCATACGTGGAGAGCTCAAAGGATTTTACGGCGTCCTCAAGTCATCCGACCCATACCTGCGGTTTTTATTGCTTACCGGCGTGACCAAATTTTCTCAAGTGAGCGTGTTTTCCGATTTAAACCATCTCGACGACCTAACCCTCGACTCGTCTTACGCGGATCTTTGCGGCATCACGCAGGAGGAGCTTGAGCGGGACTTCGGGCCGGAGATAGATGGAATTTTGGAGGAAACCGGCAAAAGCAGGGAAGAGTACATGGATGAGTTGCGCCAATACTATAACGGTTATCGATTTTCCAAAAAACCGCTTAAAGTATACAATCCGTTCGGCCTGCTCAATCATTTTAAGAAAGGTGGGGAATTTGAGCCTTACTGGTACGAAACCGGTACACCTTCATTTTTGATAAGACTGATTACCGACCAAAAGATAAATATTGCCAACCTGAGCAAGATGCAGGTTGGATACAGAGAATTTTGCAAGTATGACGTCGAACACATGAAAGTGGAGCCTGTACTGTACCAAAGCGGATATTTGACGATAACAGACTACAACGACGATAAAAACCGTTACACGCTCGACTTCCCGAACTTAGAAGTGCGCTCCTGTTTTTCGACATCCCTGATCGAACAATACCTTCAAGTCCCGACAGACAGATCGCGCGCGCTAATCTTCAAACTGCCCGACGCCCTCGAAGACGGAGAGATAGAAGAAGCGGTAGACGCAATACGCCAATGTTTAGCGTCCGTCCCTTACGACATCATCAAGGAAACAGAAAATTACTATCAAACCGCGATACATTTAGTCTTCACAATGCTCGGCCTCGGCTGCCGCTCGGAAGTGAGGATTGCGGACGGTCGCATAGATACGCTTGTCGAAACGAAAAACTTTGTCTACTGCTTCGAGTTTAAATTGGACAAGACGGCAGACGAGGCGCTGGCGCAGATTGACACAAAAGAATATTTGCTACCGTGGACGGGGAGCGGGAAGAAGTTGTTTAAGGTAGGGGTGAATTTTGATTCGGAAAAGCGGAATATTGGGGAGTGGAAGTATACTGCATCCCACGCGACGATTTAGCGGACGCGCCAAAACTCGGGCGGCTAAGTCGGGATCAATTGTAAGAACTCTGCGCGGACGGCGGGGTCGGTTCGGAAGCTACCGAGCATGGCGGAGGTTATCATGGTTGAGTTTTGTTTTGAAACGCCACGCATCATCATGCACAAGTGCTGGGCCTCTATTACAACCCCTACGCCTTCGGCGTTTATTGGGGCCATCAGGGACTCGGCTATTTGATGGGTCAGGCGCTCTTGCAGTTGCAGGCGGCGGGCGAAGCAGTCTACAAGGCGGGCGAGTTTGCTGACGCCATAGACGCGGCCCTGGGCGATGTAGCCAATGTGGCATTTGCCGAAGAACGGGAGCATGTGGTGCTCGCACATGCTGTAGATCTCTATGTCCTTGACGATTATCATCTGATTGGAGTTTTCGTCAAATATCGCCTTGCCGAGGATTTCGGCGGGATCTTGGCTGTAACCCTGCATCAGGTACTCCCACGCCTTGGCCATCCGCGCGGGCGTGTCGCGCAGGCCCTCGCGGGCGGGGTCTTCGCCTATCGATTCGATGATTTTTTTTGCGATGTTTTCGGTCATATTATAAAAATAATATTATTTTCACACTTTGTTGTTGGAAATTTTGTATATTTAAAAAAATCGTATCGGCCGGGCGGTAGCCCGCCCGCTTCCGAATGAATCTAAAACGCCGATTAATAAGGAACTATTTTTGATGGCACAGGGAAAATATAAAGTTGTCCAAGGCCCCGAGGCGTACTTCCCGCCGGCGGCGGCTATCATGGGCGTGACGCTCCCCGACGCCGGGGACGCAATCGCCGAAGGGGAGATTGTCCCCGAGAGCAGCGCGGTGGAACTTATCGCCCGCAAACTGAAAGAAGCCAAAAACCCCGTGATCTGCCCCGGCCCGCTCATAGTCTGGCAATGGTCCGACGACGCCAGCCCCAAAGCCGCCGCCGTAAAGGAACTCGCGGAGGCGTGCAAGGCCAAAATCCTCCCCATGCAGGATTACAGGGCAAAACGGATAAACCCTGCCGCCGAAATCAGCCCAAACCATCCAAACGTCACGATTCTGCATAACGAAATCGACGTATGCGTATTCGTAGGTGTCCACTCACACTTCGAAAACGTAGCCCTCAGACTAATCCGCGGGGGGACAAACTGCTACACAATCGCCCTTTCCGAATACGCCGCCTCAGACGAAGCGATGATTTCATTGAGGGATGCAGGGGTCGAGAAAATCAAAGAAATTATTAAAATATTGAAGGAAACATAACCATGACCGTAAAAATCGACCAGGAAAAATGCACCGGCTGCGCCCTTTGCGTAAAAGCGTGCCCCGAGGCTAATGTCATTAAAAAGGTAAAAGACGGAAAAGATGGGAATAAAAAATTCTCCATCAGCTCCATGTTCTGTAAAATGTGTTTACTGTGCGCGTCCGTTTGCGCCAAAAAAGCCATCGTTTCGGAGAATTAATATAATGAATACCGACACAGTTTCAAAACAGAAAACCACAAGTATAAGCGCTGGCGAAATGCTTCTGAAAACCGCGCGTAACCGCGCGTTTATCACCGGAAGCGAGGCCGTCGCCGAGGCGGTGAGGCGGGCAAATGTCGACATGGCCATCGCCTACCCCATCACGCCGCAAAGCGAGAGTATGCACCTGATTGGCGATTTATACGCGCAGGGGCATATTAAGGACTACTACCGCGCCGAAAACGAGTTCGCGGTGATGGCGGCGATTCACGGGGCGTCGCTTGGCGGCGGGCGGGTGTTCACGGCCACGAGCGGGCCGGGCACGCTGCGGGCTATGGAGATGTTCCCGGTGTGGGCGGGCTCGCGCCAGCCGATTGTCTGCGCATTCATGTGCCGGGGCGTCGCGCTGCCGCCGTCGATTCAGCCGGAAACTATTGAGATCGCCTTTTTGCTCGATACGGGGATGATGATATTCCACGCCGAGAACGCGCAGGATTATTTTGATATGATTCTCGCGGGTTATGCCATAGCCGAGCAGCCGGAGGTGCACATACCCGTCGGCGTGTTCGCGGACGGTTTTTTCGTGACGCACACGCGCGAGGTGGTTATGCTGCCCCCCGACGACCTCAGGCTCGACGCCTACAACTGCGACCTCGCGCCGATTCCGCCGTTCGACATGGAGCACGCGCCGATTCGGATGGTGCGCGACCCGCTGCTAAACAAGAGCAACTTCGTCTCCTACGCCGCGAGCGGAGGCTGGCATTTGGAGGTTTTGGCGGCCGCCGAGCGCGCCCGCAAGCACATCAATCACTACATGGGCGGGCTGATTGAGGTAGAAAATCCCGACGCGAAAGTGATGATAGTGGCCTCCGGCACCGCCGTATCACAAAGCCGGGAAGCCATAAGGGTGATGAGCCAGCAGGGGATGACCGACGTCGGCCTGATAAAAGTGAAATCAATCCGCCCGTTCCCCGAAAAGGAGATCGAGCAAGCCACCGCCAAAGCGTCCCTGATTTTAGTCCCGGAATTCAACGCCGGCGGCTGGTTGGCAAGGGAGGTCAAGGCGTCGATAGACAACAATAAGCGTGTGGTAGCCGGCCCAAGAGTTTTCGGCGGGGCCTCGCTGCCAAGCGAAGTAATAATCGGTGAAATAAAGAAACATCAATACTAGGATATAAAGAAAATGTCAAAAAAGATAATAACGCCGGTCAAAGAATTTGAAGACCTGCTGACGCCCGACTACAAGGAACTGATCGCCGACGGCCCGTACAATAGCGGCCCCAAGACAATCGACGATCTCGGCTCATTCCGCGAGATCATTGAGCCGCACCCGCACTGCGCCGGCTGCGGCGTATCGCTCGGCATCCGTCTTGGAATGGCGTCGCTCCCCTCCCCCGAGGATACGATAATCATCGGCACGCCCGGCTGCTCCTACTTCGCCCTGACCCAGTCCGCGCTGAATTATTCCTGCACGGCTTTCGGGAATCAGAACTCCGTGGCGTCCGGGCTCAAAAGGATGTTAAAAATCCGCTACCCCGAGAAACACAAAGACGTTTTAGTGATGGTGGGCGACGGCGGCGTGGCTGACATCGGGCTTGACTACACCCTCCACTCGTGGTTCCGCGGCGAGAACATCGCCACCGTGATGCTCGACAACGAAGTCTACGGCAACACCGGCGGTCAGGAGAGCGGCATGACGGTTGAAGGCGCGATTCTCAACATGGCGCCGACCGGTAAAAAGTTCCCAAAAATCCCGGTATTCGAGATAGCAAAAACATCAGGCTGCGTCTACACCGCCAAGGTAACCGTCGCCAGCCCGAAGAAATTAGGCGAAGCCATCAGGCGCGCAATATTAATCGCAAGGGAAGTAGGCCCCACCTACGTACAGGTCTATTCCCCCTGCCCAACCAACTTAAAATTCCCCCCCAGCCAAACGCTTGCCATAGCCAAAGAGGGGGAAAAAAGTTATTATAAATACGAAGAATACATGACGGACGAGGCCAAAAAATACCTCAGCCGGATTAACGAATCATAGTAATGTTTTGACTTTAATCTTTCGATTTTAAAACGGAGATGGAAAATTAAAAATATGGAAAATCAAAACCTTGACATCCGCATGGCCGGCCTCGGCGGCCAAGGCGTCGTCACCGCCGCCCACATCCTCGGCACCGCCGTAGTCGCCGCCGGCAAGTACGCCGTGGTCAACCCGTTCTTCGGCGCGGAAAAAAGGCTCGCGCCGACCGAAAGCTACGTGCGCATCTCAACCGAAAAAATCTACGACCGCGGCGAGGTACTCTACCCCAACATCATCATGGTCTTCGCCCCGCAGGTGATTACGCAGGGCAAATCGCACACCATGCCGTTCTACGCCGGCCTCAAGAAAAACAGCCTGGTCATAATCAACTCCCCCGACCCGATTGTCCCGGAGAAGGACATGGCCAAATTAGACGCCCTCGGCGCGAAAGTCGTCCACGTTCCGGCAACCAAATTAGCCGTCGAGTTCACCGAAACCGACTTAGCCACAAACATGACAATGCTCGGCGCCCTCTGCGGCCTCGCCGATAACCTCGTCACCCTCGAATCCATAATGACCGCCGTCGAAGAGCGCTTCAGCGGAAAATCCAAAGTAGTAGCCTCGGGGACATCCGCAGCGTTAGACGAAGCCATAAAAAGCAAATTTGAAAAAACCGCGTCAATGATAGAAATGAACAGTAACGCGATTCGAAAAGCCTATGAGTTCGCAAAGCAGTTTTGATTTTGATGTTGATTTTGACGTTGATGTTTGTGTTGACTTAGCCCCCTGTAAGGGGGTTGGGGGTGTTAATATATCGGGGCGTTGCGGGGTGTTCCCCGCTCTGGGGGTAGCGGAAAACAAAAAATATTGAACGTCCTTTTGTTCAATATTTTTTGGTTGGAGCGTGGGGGATTTGTTCCCCCCTTAATTTGATTTTTTTATTTTGACTTTTTTATTTTGACTTTAATCTTTTGACCCTATTCTTCTTATGAGTGATAAAAGTTTTGGTTATATACTGATGGTACTAATACTCTGTCTTGGGATAGGTATTACATACTATATCAAGACGGAAAACGGCAAGCCCACCAACCCCCGTACACTACGCTTCACCGAAGTCGGAAGTTTGAATGTGGACGATCCGGTCAGGATGGAGGGGACGCTTATTGGGCAGGTCAGCGGCTTTGAGCATGACAGCGCCGGGCACGTGCTCGTCTTCATCCGATCCCCGAAACCGATACCGATACGTACAAGCAGCCGCGTCTCGGTGAAGGTTAAGGGCGTTATGGGCGAGCGGTTTATAGAGATTAGCACCGGAAATCTGAATGACCCGCTTATTGATAGCGACGCGGTGATAAACGGCATATTCGAGATGGGGCCGTCGGAGGCGGTCGCGTATATGGATATGCTGAGCGACAAGATCATTGAGCTTAGGGATGTCATGCTGTGGCTTCGGGACGGGAAAGAGGGGAGCCGCTCTTTCATTGCCGCGTTTAGCGATATTGTAGAGGTCATCGACGGGCTGGCGTCCAAGATACTTACGGAGCTTGTCGGCATGGAAGACGGGCTGGCCTCGGGCCTTGAAACCGCCGCGGATATTGTCGACTGGGCGCTCAGAACAACGGCAGGGATCGCGATAAAGGCTCCGGAGCTGATGGACGATTTAGGCTCGCTGATGGTAAAAGTGGACAGCCTCGCGTCGAAAACCGAACGGGTCTTCACGCAACTGAGCAACATAGCCGAAAAGGTTGACGGAAATAATCTGCTATGGGGCGACCACGTGGAAAAAATCCAGGGGCATCTTGTTATTATCAGGGAGCTTATGGACGATTTGAGACGTGACGGGCTGCCGTTGACGGTCAGGCCGAGATTTTGGTAGGGGGTGGCATAAACTATATTCATGTTACAGTAGCAAAAAAATCATCCAAGAAAGTAAGCCGTCTTATGCCTAAAAAACTTCCTTACGGGATGTCCAATTTCGCCGACTTGATAGAGAGCGGTTATGCCTACGTCGACAAAACCCGCTATGTCGAGCTTTTGG
>JAITFQ010000084.1 GCA_031281225.1 Chitinispirillales bacterium | reverse complement strand
CGTTTAATACGCGCTGCAAAAACGCCATCAAAAGCAAGTGCGGGAAGGCTTCGGTGTAGTTCATTTTCTCTTCCCATATCTCCGAATGGCGCCGCCAGAATTTTTGAAACTCTTTTAATAGCGCGTCCATGTCAATGGCTCCGTCGGGCTTTTCCCATTGCCAGTCGGGTTCGGGGATGGCGTCTTGCGGGCCGATGGTCAACTGCCGGGCGAGTATCTCGCGATAGATGGGGTTAGCCACGGAAGGCGTCCCCTTTTCACGGGTAACCAAACCCAAGTCAAGACAGAGGCGAAAGTCTTCGCTTCCGCTAAGTGATGGGTCCGTTTTGCCAACAATGAGGCTTTCTATAATCTTGCGTATTTTTGGATTTTCCATTCGGTACGCCAGGGCGTCCAGATGGGTTTCTCTCGCAAGCACCATTTGTTCGCGGGCCGCTGTGACATGCGCGAGCGTCACGGTTTCGGCGCTGTCCTCATCGAGCACTCTCATCGTAGCCCGTTGAAAAAGGTTATTTACAATCCAGGGCTGGCCGCGGGACTGCTCCCATACGTACCCCAACGCTTCGTCTGTTATTTTCTGTCCGTTTTCTTCGGTTCTTTGGGCAAAAAGTTGACTGATATTATCTCGAACAAAATTACCAACCGTTGCAGAATCGGTTTTTATATTAAACGGCGAACCAGGATTAACCGGCACCCCGCTCTTTGCCTGTGTGATGTAATCCTTGAGGTCTCTCATGCCCACGAGTGCTATGGATACGGGAAATATTCCAACATCACGTAAGGCAAAGCCGTTACGAAGCTGCCTTAAAAAAGATATTAATACATCCCCTTCAAGCACATCCGCCTCGTCGATCAGTACTATTAGCGGTTTGGGCGCGACTAACTCCGACCATTTGTGCATGGTATCATAGAGCAGTAATTCGGGATTTTCCATACAGAGTTCGGGAACAGGCAGTTCCGCAGCATAGGCGGAGTGGCAGATCGCCTTGTGCATGGTTTTCATCGCCGCCGGCAGCTCAGTAACACCCTGACAAGTCTCGACAGAGACATAACAGGCGACGGCTTCACTTCCGGCGTTAATTTCCCGTGCCCAACTCTGCAAAAACGTGGTTTTGCCCGTCTGCCGGGGAGCGTGGAGCACCCAGTAGAGCTTATCCCGTATGTACCGGTGGAGCTGTGCCCCCACAAGCCGTTCTTCCGGCGGCAACATATAGTGATCCCAGGGATTGCAGGGGCCGGTCGTGTTAAAAAATCGCACAGGGCGTTTTTGCGGATATTCTTTTATCATTTTCCAAATATACCAAATTTCCCGCTCCAAAGTCAATATCTGTTTGAATTTTACTTTAATCCGATTTTCTAAATACGTGAGATATACCGTTATTCACAATTAAAAATTTTGCGTTCGCTCGTGCCGGATTTTACGAAAAAAATCACCATCATACGACTAAACGCGGGCGACCGGGGACGGTCGCCCCTACGATTAAAATTTTTCAACACCTGACTATTGTAATCCCCGATTCGTTTTCCCATCCGAGTTTTTCGTCCCAGGGTTTGCTTTTCGCTTCCGGGCGGCGGTCGAAGATGACAAGGTAGGCGGGGGCGTTTTTGTTTATTTTGTCGCGGTATTTTGTTATTTGCCTAAGCCCCTCCTCGCGGACTTCAGCCGGCGAATCGTAGGAATAGATCAGTTTTATTTCTATTATGTTTATCGCGTTTTTGTATTCAACCGCCAGGTCCATCCTGCCTCTGCCGGCTGCGTATTCGCGGTCGATATGGCCGCCGCCGTTTAATACGCGCTGCAAAAACGCCATCAAAAGCAAGTGCGGGAAGGCTTCGGTGTAGTTCATTTTCTCTTCCCATATCTCCGAATGGCGCCGCCAGAATTTTTGAAATTCTTTTAATAGCGCGTCCATGTCGATGGTTCCGTCGGGCTTTTCCCATTGCCAGTCGGGTTCGGGGATGGCGTCTTGCGGGCCGATGGTCAACTGCCGGGCGAGTATCTCGCGATAGATGGGGTTGGCCACGGAAGGCGTCCCCTTTTCACGGGTAACCAGACCCAGGTCAAGACAGAGGCGAAAGTCTTCGCTTCCGCTAAGTGATGGGTCCGTTTTGCCAACAATGAGGCTTTCTATAATCTTGCGTATTTTTGGATTTTCCATCCGGTACGCCAAGGCGTCCAAATGAGTTTCTCTGGCAAGAATCATCTGTTCGCGGGCTTCTGTGACATGCGCGAGCGTCACGGTTTCGGCGCTGTCCTCATCGAGCACTCTCATCGTAGCCCTTTTGAAAAGAGAGTTTACAATCCAGGGCTGGCCGCGGGACTGCTCCCACACGTAATCCAACGCTTCGTTTGTTATCTTTTGCCCTGTCTCTTCGGTTCTAAAAGCAAAAAGTTGTTTTACATTATTTTGGTTAAAATTGCCGATAGTCGTAGAATCCTCTTTTATATTAAACGGCGAACCCGGATTAACCGGCACTCCGTCTTTTGCCTGTGTGATGTAATCCTTGAGGTCTTTCATGCCGACCAAAGCTATGGATACTGGAAATTTGCCCGCCTCTCTTTTTGCGAAGCCATCCCGTAATTGCCGTAAAAAGCTGATTAGCGTCTCTCCTTCGAGAACATCCGTTTCATCAAAAAGCACGATAAGGGGTTTGGGAGCCACAAGCGCAGACCAGCTTTCGAGAACGGCGCTCAACTGGGATGATGGTTTTTCGCCGCTGGTAGACGGTTTTGGCAGATCATATCTTCCCGCCCATTGTATAATCGCTTCGCATATCCCGGGGATACCTCTTTCTAAATCCGCTATCCCCTGGCAGCGTTCTATGCTTACATAACATGCGACGGCCTCGTCGCCCGAATTAATTTCCCGTGCCCAACTCTGCAAAAACGTGGTTTTGCCCGTCTGCCGGGGGGCGTGGAGCACCCAGTAGAGCTTATCCCGTATGTACCGGTGGAGCTGCGCCCCCACAAGCCGTTCTTCCGGTGGCAACATATAGTGATCCCAGGGGTTGCAGGGGCCGGTCGTATTAAAAAATCGCACAGGGCGTTTTTGCGGATATTCTTTTATCATCTTCTAAATATACCAAATTTCCCGCGCCAAAGTCAATACCTCGCTTACAAGTTTTTAAGTTTTGCCTCATCCGCCTCAAAATTAATCCGTTCCTCCTCTATCACAAGCGGGCGGTTCATGAGCCGCGTATTTATGGCCATTACGTACTCGCCGATAAAGCCGATAAAGAATAGTTGCACCGATCCGAAAAAGAACACGCCAATGAGTAGCGGCGCTACCCCCATGGAAAAGTGATCCCAGTATATAAATTTGCCAATAAAATATATCAACCCGACAATAGAGGTCAGCCCTCCCATTATAAACCCTAAAATGGTAGCGAGGCGGAGGCCGGTTTTTGTATAGGAGGTGAAACTCAGCATGGCCAGGTCGTATAGGGTATACCAGTTGTTTTTGGTTTTTCCGGCTTTTCTCTTCTGCTGCTCGTAGTTTATTTCTTTTCTGCGGAAGCCCAGTTCGGCTACAATTCCGCGAAGGTGCGGCGTTGGGTCGCGCAGGTTTCTCATAACGTCCACAAAAGACTTGTCGTATAGTCCAAACCCAGTAAAATGCTCTATCTGCTCAACATCGGACATCTTTTTAATCATTTTGTAGTAACAGGTGCGCACAAATCGCATCAATTTGTTTTCCCTGCTTTTCGTTTTTATTGCGGATATGATCTTGTAGCCGCTTTCCCACTCGCGGACAAAAACCGGAATTAAATCAAGCGGGTCCTGAAAATCGGCGCAAACGACAATAACGCAGTCGCCGGTTGTTTGGCATATCCCATGAAAGGGGGAATTGGCCTGACCAAAATTTCTCGCGTTAAAGATGGCTTTTATACGGTGATTTCTCCGGCAGATTTCACGCAGCAGGGGCCTTGTGTTATCCATTGAGCAGTTGTCGATGAAAATGATTTCGTAGTCATAAGACGCTAAATCACGTTCGAGGATAGCGACAATATCATTGCTCAAGGGGACGACGTTGCCTTCCTCGTTGTAACATGGTATCAGTATGCTGATTTTTTTCATTCTATCTCTCCTTGCAGTATTCGTTTAATTCCCTCTTCAAATGAAATGGCTGGTTTCCAGCCGGTATCACCGGTTAACTCTGAAATATCAGCGCACAGGTACATGGGCTGATTGGGGTAGTATTCCTTTACGCCAAATCGTAGCGCCATGTCGGGGGCGATAATATTTTTTACCGACTCAAGATAGTCGGATAGCTGCCTTCTTTCCCCTGACCCTAAAGGATAGGTTTTTCCGTCCGCCCCTTTTTCGCCGACAGCGAGAAAAGCGTCGGCTGCGTCGTCGCAATACAGATAGTCCCAAATTTGTTCGCAGCCGGTAAACTCCGGCGGACGCCCCGCACGCAGTTCATTTATCGTGTACATAATCAACATATACGGCGCGTCTAACGGGCCGAATGTGCTTACAATCCTTACCCAGTTGAACTCCATGCCAAGCTGTGCGCAAAGTATGCGCGCTAACTTGCCGGCGGCGTATTTTGCTACGCCGTAACCGTTTTCAGGGTTTGCCGGTGTTTGCGGCTTTAGCGGCTCCGAGACAATGCCGTATTCCGCCTGAGACCCGGCACCGACAAACTTGCCGCATCCGATACGCTTCGCGAGGCGGGCCGCGTCGAGTGCGTACTGAATATTTAATGTCTGCGTGTCGGCGTCGTCACGGTCGGCGCCAAAAGTTTTCGTCCAGGCAAAATGGTAGAAAACATCATAATCACCCGGAATGGCAAGGCCGGAGATGTCGAGATTGTGATATTCGCTTTGGTTGGCAAAAATTATTTTTAACTTTTCAGATTTCGGAAGATTGTCCAAACGGGTGGAATCTTTCCTAACAATGCAAAGCGTCTCTATGCCTCTCTCAACCGCGCGCCGCGCTAAAGAGGAACCCAACATGCTTGTCGCGCCGGTAATGGCTATGTTTTTCATAACGGTATTGCCTGTGAAAACAGTTCGTTGATATTTGGCATGGCATACAAGCCAAATTTATCCAAAATGAATTGCCAGCTTCCAACATAATGGCTGTAGACATCCGGAACCCCTAAATGCTTGATTTTGTTTCTTGCGTTTTTCTTGCCTAAATACGCGCAGATGGATTCGCCTAACCCGCCGATAATGTTGTGTTCCTCTACAATGAGAATGTTTTTCTCCGTTTTGATCAATTCGTCAAGGAACTCTGTGTCCAGTGGTTTAACCGTTGGAAAAATTGTGAGCCCAGCCGATACCCCCTGCCTATGTAGCTCCGGCAGCCACTCCGTTACCCGGTGGGTGATAGCCCCTGTTGTTATAATCTCCATGTCGTCGCCTTCCTGCAAGGTAAACGCTTTGCCGATGGTTACAACGTCTTCGGGCTTGTGAATTACAGGGTCATTATTTTTCGCGATCCGTATGTACATTGGCGATTCCGTGCGTGCGCTTTGTTCAAAAACCTGCCGCGCCTCAACCGGATCCGCCGGGGCGCACACGATCATGCCGGGCAATACCTTGGCGATGGCGAAATCTTCAATTATATGGTGGGTAGCGCCGAGCGCACCGTAGGAAAAACCGCCGCCGGCACCTATAATTTTTATATTCAGCCCCATATACGCTGCGCCGAGGCGCACCTGCTCATAACAACGCATAAGCGCAAACGGGGCAATGGAGTATACATAAGGCTTAAACCCCGAAAGAGCGAGTCCGGCGGCAATCCCAACGGTATTTTGCTCCGCGACACCCGTATTCAAAAAACGACCGGGGTACTTCTCCGCAAAACGTTCAAAAACGGAAAAGCCCATGTCGGGAGTCAGCAAAAATATTCTGTCGTCAGACTCCGCAAGCTCCGTAAGGACCGATACAAAAGTTGTTCTCATTATTTTTTAGTATTCGCTATATGGTTGGTGTTATGTATTACATATACAAATATAATAAATAGCAATTGGTGATATGTATTTAAGTATTCACAAATATAGGGGGGGGGGGGG
>JAITFQ010000076.1 GCA_031281225.1 Chitinispirillales bacterium | reverse complement strand
ATATTTTAAGGGGGGAAGTCTCCCCCTCGCTCCAACCAAAAATAACCGGACAAAAAGCCGTCCGGTTATTTTTGTTTTCCGCTGCCCCCTCTGCGGGGAACACCCCGCAACGCCCCGTTTGCTTTGCATATGCAGGTATCACAAACATCCCGGCAGGGGGGAATGTGGCTTCGACAGGCTCAGCCACCGGTTCGCTCTCTGACCGTTGCCTGAGCCTGTCGAAGGCAACACACGCAAATACCCCCTACACGCGCCCCTACAATGACACGAACCCAAAATACTGCACCACCGTCTTTCCGCCATACACACTCTCTATCAGGGGCGTCGGTGACGCCCCGGATGATAATGCCCCAACTTCGCTTCGTACACGCGCCATTACAAGCAACATGTAAAAATACACAATTAAAAAAAAAGATTTTGACTTTGTATTTCAAAGATTTTGACTTTTTTAAAAAAACACTTGCTTTTAATTCAACATTGTATTATTTTATATCGTATCTATACATATAGGCATGTTCCGACCCGCGGATTGTGACGGCGGGGGTGGTGGGGGAGTGGGGGATGAGGCTAAATATATGGGGAAATATGAAAAATATTAATAAAGCAGGGCCAAAAAACAATAAAAACCTAAACTGCTCCTCACGAAGGGCCACAGGGGACGCAACGTATCTGTTGCCCCCGCCGCCGCTGTACAGCTAATTAGATACAAAACAGAACAACATGCCAAACGCGAAAACGCGCGCCTGAGAACGCGCGGCGGGAGACATGCGGAAATATAGACGGATTTGGGGAGGCCAAGGGTCTGAGAAGCCAAAGGCGCCCAAAGAAAGACGGACCGGAAACTGAGAATCCGGGTGAAGGAAAGATGGAAAGATGGGCCGGAAACGGCGAGCCAGCTACAATACCAACTACATACTACGGCCGTACGGGACGCCACGCAGCAACGCGCATAGCGCGCGAATATGTGGCAGCCTGAGTGTGGCAGCGTTACGCGGGGGCTATGCGCGCCGAAATGGCCGCGCGGGCGGCGCGTAATAATATGGTATAGGCGGGTACGGGCAGGCGCAGCGCGGGAAAACCGGCAAAAGCGGTAAAATTTAAACCTTAACTTAAACTTGAAATGGAGCAGTGCTATGAGTACGAAAGCATTCAGGAAGTGCCGGGCGGCGGTGACGCTGGCTTGGGTAATGGTAGTGGTGATGGGGGGGGTGACGGGGGTGTGGGCGGTGCCGGTGCCGACGGCAACGGTAACGTTTCATGGATTTCCCGCGGAATTGAAGGTGGGCGTGAATGTGAATACGCTTACTCCGATACCAACGGTGGTATTTGTGATTGACAATGATGAATCGGAATCAGGGGATAGGGCGTTTCAGAGTGATATGGGATCGCACCACGTCAATATGGCGGGTCTGGTATCCCTTTCGGCCCATACGGGCTTGACATGGGGCGCTGCCGGCGCTCTGACGGGGAATAACAGGATTTATACGATGACCCTGACGGGAACTCCAACAGTGTCGGTTGCGTTACCGGGCACGATTACGGCAACGGGCGAGATTCCCGAAGCGGCTATGACTGGTGCTGCGCCGGCGAATGCGAATCTGGCGTTCACGGATGTCTCTGTTAGCGCTCCCGTCGCCAAAGGCTCAATTGCCCTAACCACCGTGAGTGGTGTCACGCGTCCGGCGACGGGGGTGTCGGCGGTTACGGGTAGTATATCAATGAGCAATACCAACACATCAGCCAACACAATCCAATGGTTCGCGGCAGGCAGCACGACCGCCCATACGGAGAGCTTTGAGGGAGTGACGGTGTATCGCGCTCGCGTAACCCTCAAAGCGGTGGAACACTATATGTTCCCTGCGGCGCCTACGGGGGCCATTGTTGTTGCCGATGGTGATGTGACGACCGGCCCGGGTTTGGGGAGAACCGACGAAAATACTTACGTGTTCGACGTGACTTTCCCTATGACAGCGCCTCCTGCCGTGACAGGGACGGTGGCTCTAGATGACCGCCGTTTCGTGCTCAACCTAAGCGCGCTCGCGACAGACAGCCTGTATGACGATGATGGCCCGGGTAGAAATATCCGCGGTATTCAATATCTGCCCGCGGTAAAAATGTTACGCGTCACCATGCCGGCACACAATACAAACACGGATACAATATATGTAACCGGAAACGCGGGAACTAACGTAGATCGTCTTGAAGTAATTGCTGGAACTACGAGTGGTGCGGGAGGGCTCACGGTAGTATGGAACGCGACTCTTAATTCTACTCTTACCGGGAAGGCGGCGGCCGAACCTCTTGTGAACATTTCAAACGCCCTCGGTTCCGGCATAGTCCTCATCAACTCCGGTTCCGCCATCACTGCCGCTTCCGGCATGGCCATTAAGACCAACAACGGCGCGGTCGTTATGAGTGGCGGTTCGGTCACCGCTTCTGTCGGCACGGCGATTGACGCTGGTACTGCCGCTGTGACCGTTTCCGGCGGCACGCTTACGGCCACTCTCGGTACGGCTGTCAAAACCGATGGCGCTGTCACTATTACCGGTGCCTCCACCATCGTCGCCGGCGGCGGCGGCGTAGTTATTGACGGCGGCGCGGGCGCGATTACGGTAGATGACGCGACCATCCGCCACCTGACCACCAACGCGACCCCCGTCGCGGCTACGGACATGGTGTTCGGTGCGGCAAACGCTATAACTCTTACTGACGTAAACATCACCGGTCAAACCGACAACACCACCAACCTGCGCGGCGCGATTGCGAAGACGACAAGCAGTGGGAGTATTGTGATTGAAGGCGGACGTTTCCCAATCGCCAATGGGCCGGCTTTGGTTACGGCAGCGAGTGGAAACATAACAATCCGCGGCGCTGTTGTCAGGAGCTCGGTTACGGATGGCTGGGTAGTACACGCGGGGGGAACCGGGTCGGTAACTCTCGAAGGTATTGCTAATAACACCGCCTCGACGGAAGTACGTGCTACGGCTACGGCCGGGAACCCGTACGTAGGCGCTATAAACGCGGGCACGGTCACGATCGGGAGTACAGACAATACGAAGACTAACGGGAATATCGTCGTTAGCGTAGCCGGCGGCCGCGGTACGGCGATTAACTCGGCAACTCATGTTGTTGTGAGAGGCGGAACCAGCGCGGTTCAGAGCGCGGCGGAGGCTCCGCGTCCGACCATTACCAGCGCTATCGGCCGCGCCATTTATGCCACGGGGGCGGTTGTGGTCGTGAACGCCACGGTAACGGGGGAGCCCCGTGACAGCGTGTCGCTGATTCAGGCGGACAGCGTGCTGGTGGGGGAACACGGCACAAACAGGAATACGCGTATTGCGATTTCAGGAACGGGTAACGTAAGGCCAACGGCTATCACGGCGAAAGACGTGTTCGTCCGCGGCGGGTCAATAACAGGGCGCGGAGCGGCTATCTCGGCTTCCAATCACGCGTGGATAGGGGACCGCGCGACTGCTGACGCGGGATGGAGAACGACTATGCCCCCCACAGTCACTCGCATTACGATTGAGGGCGACAGCGTAGCGGTTTATGCGGGTGTTGACGTTCGTGTAAACGCGACGGCACTCGGTTCAGTCATAAGCCAAGGGACAAATTCAAGTACCGCTGTGAATACGGCTGTCAGGGCAGGTGGCGTTGCTGAAATTACGCGGATAGATACTATCAGAGCGGGCGGCGCAAGTACAGCGGTAGAGATTACGGGGACGACCACGAATACGGACAGCATTCTGCTTGTCAGCGGTGTCGTTCGGACGGCTACGGGTACGGCCATTAAGATGGGGACGGGCGCCGGCAGGGTTCTTGTTAGAGGCGGCTCCGTCATCACTGGCGGCGGCGCTAATAGCGCGGCTATCGACGTGAACGGCGGTATGGTTAATGTATGGGGCGGCACGGTTCAGGCGACCGGCGCGGGGCCAGCCGTATACGCTTCGGGCAGCGATGGGGTAGTTAATGTGGGGACAGTTGCCTCCGGGACGTCCACGGGCGATACGCTCGTTTTAGCGAACACCGGATCGGCCATTATCCTCTCTACGGCGGCTGAGGCTACAATAGCCGGCGGTAAGGTGCGTGGTTCGGGCGCCAATCTTGACGGGTCCACCATACGTACTATAAATGCAATCGCGACGGCTCCGGTAACGGTAAGCGGCGGCGTCATTGAGGCGCTGAACGAAACCGGTTCCGCGGCGGCTATCAATGCCGGGACGGGCAACGTTGCGGTCACGGGCGGGACTATTACTTCGAGAGGCGCCACCGGCCGCGGTATCTTGACGAACGGCGACGGCGACATCACGGTTACGGGCGCTACGGTTGTGGCTTCCGGCACGAACGGCGTCGCGCTTGACGCGGCTTTCGAGGGTGAGATAACTGTTACTGGCTCGGTCATCCGGGCGACTGGCAGCGGCGCGGCGAGCAGAGCAATCCGCGCGCGGGGCACAGGGACGGGGACTGCGGGTAACGTGACTATAAATCCTCCTGCTGGGGATAACGACAGTACAGTCGTAAGCGCTGTGGCCGGTAACGCTATTCAAATAGATACGGTGGCCGGAGCAGCGGATCAGGGGAAGGTTACTGTATTGGGCGGCGCGACTACTAACAGGGATATCATAATTCGTTCCATTAGCGGGATCGCGGTCAACTCACCTTATGGAACAGTTGATATTGGGGCTGGATCGGCTTCGGCTTCAAAAGTTGACATTTCCACAGTTTCGGGTACCGCTGTTGTTGGCGATACCGTTGGCATGGCGAGGGCAAACGGAACAATCCGCGCGATCGGTAACAGCACAACAACGCTCGCCGGCACCGCCGTTTCCGCACGTAGTTTCACCCTCACGAACGGTACGATTGTCGCGGGTAATATTGATGAAGACTCGGTGATTACCATCGCCACGGGCGTCACGGGTTTGGCGGGTAACGCGGGTGTGTTCGAGCTTAACGGGGACAGCGTTCTTGTGCATGGCGCGGGCCGCGGTATCTGGAACGCCAACGCGGATATTGATATTACTGTCGGTAACGCTAAGGTACTCACCGGCGACGGCGGTACGGCCATCCGTTCGGCAGGAAAGATAGACGTCACCAACGCTGGCTCCCGCGTGACAGTGGGCCGGGCCGGTACGGGTATCTACGCCACCGGCGACCGTATCAATATTGAGGACGGTGAGGTAAAAGCCGACACTCTCGGCACGGCCATCAGGTCGACAGCGGCAGCCGCGATAGACACTATCGCTGGCGGTACTGTCACCGTGGCCAACCGCGGCATAGGTCTTGACATCGCGGGCACGGTGCGGATAACTAATGCAACGTCGATTCTTGCGCCGGACAGTCTCGGTACTGCTATTCGTGCCGGCAGGGTTGAGGTTCTGACTACCACAGCCACCGTTGCTATTAATTCGAGAGACATCGGTATAATTGCGACTGACTCTGTAATAGTGCCGGCTGCGGTGACTGCTGGTTTGGCCATTGCGGGTGTGGTTGACGCCAACATCACTCTGCGCGGCGTTATTAATACGATCGCTAACAGGACGACCACCATCGCGGCTGGCCGTAGGGTTAACTTGGTTGGAGCCGCGGCGAGGATTAATCCTATTGCCAATTCCACGCTCCGTATTAACGGTACGCTTGATGTAACGGCTGCCGGTACGCAGTTTACAAACACGGCTGACGCTACTACCATAATAGGCACGGGCGGGAACCTCGCGTTCCGTACGACGGGTACTACTCCTGAAATTTCGTTCAAGAACGCCGGTAAAATGGTCCTTTCTGTCGGTTCGCTCATGAACGGCGCGTCGTTCAATTTCCAAAACTGGGCGGACAGCTTGACGGGTCCCATAGGGACGGAAAGGCCGCGCGTTGATCACAATAACGCTAGCGTTGTCATACCTCCCACCCTCGCCGGTTTCACAATCAGGAACGCGGCAAATACGCTTGATTCCGCCGTCGTTAGCACGATAAGGCAGACGGCATACAGCCCGCTTGACGTGAGAATTGGCGTTGACTCGCTGTCTTTCAAGCACAAGGGGACGCTTAGCTTCACCCACGTATCCGGTAATCTGCCGGTGGGCAGGGTAAGGCTTGAGCCTGTCTCCGCCAATCCGCCTATAATCCCGGTTGCGATTCCCGCGAGAGATTCGCTCCTCCAATTGGTCACCGTTGGCGACTCCGGCCGTATCGGGACCATCGTGAGCGGGCTCAGGCGTGGCACGGCCACAGCCGTAACGCCAGCCGCCGGCGTGACCTTCCGCGTCCGCGTTTCTAACGAGGCGGGGCACTTCGAGGCGAGCGAAAGAAACCTGACTATCGTCGTCGACACAGCGTCGCCTGTGGCGGGGAACTTCCCGGCAAACCTTGACAATGGGTCGGTAGGCATGTTCAGGGGCCACTACGCGGGTTATGTAGTAGATACCTCCTCGACCGAAACCGTCAACCGCCGGCCTTTGTCGGTCGTTGGCACGGCTCCTAACGCGGCCAACACCGTGGTCTACACGGGTCAGAATGTGTTGAGAGGGATCACGATGGACAGCATAAGGGTCGAGCCGTTTACCTACCACGCGCGGTACACCGGCCTTGGTACGGCGAGCTTCTCGTTCCTGCGCATAACAGAGGAGAATCCTAACGGTATCTCTGTGGCCCAGCCTGTAAACGCGGGCGTCTACGCCATGCGTATCCAGACTGTCGACGCCACCAACTTCGCCAACATACTCACGCCGCGGGAAATCGGGCGGTTTGCGATAAGCCCGGCCAAACTCTCCGACCTGCTCGAAAACGAGTGGCTCGTGATGGAGACGGAACTGCCCGAGAAAAGAGCGATTGGGGTAAATGTCCAGTTGGCCGACGTTGCGCGTTTCGGCGCGGCTTACAGCGTGGCTAGCAACGACGGCGGTACAATGATCGACGGCGAACCCACGGTAGAAGGCAGAACCCTGTCGTTCGACGTCACCGATCAAACCCTAAACGGCGATTTCTTCACCATCACCCTTACGGTTGACGGCGGCAATATCGACGAAACCGCGAATACGGTGACCGTTACAGTGCGCTTTAAGGACGACGAAAACCTCGCCGAACCTATGCCCGCTGTTCTTGTCAGTTGGGAATCCGAAACCATCACCGGTTTCCTGGTTGACGGCAGAGAGTACACAATCGGCCTCGTAGGCGGCGCGACCCAAACGGTGAGCGAAGTCAATAACGTAGCCATAGATGAAGAGTGGTTCGGCAAGTCGGTTGAGGTCATAGCCCTCCCGCGCTACACTTGGGGCCTCCCGAGCATAGCGAACGTACTCAACATCCCCGTGCGCCCGGCTTTCCCTGCCACGCTCGTGGAAAATATTGTAACCGTAAACTCCAGCCTCATGGCGACCGATGGCCGTATCAACGGCGTAACGAACCAAATGGAGTGGAGAGCGGAAGGTGACGAAAACTGGACACGCGTCGTGGGCACGTCGGTAACCGGCCTCGCCCCCGATGTGTACGAAATCCGCATGGCCGCGTCGACAATTAATGTCGAAGGGTCTTTCGCCAGCTACGCAATCGAAGTGACGGTCGGTACCGACGTTCACAAGGAAGCAACCCCTGACGTTGCTATCAACTTCCTGAGCGAAATCCTCACCGGTTTCACCACTGGCAGAACCTACACGGTAAACGGCGATGACGTGACCGTCAGCACTGCCGGCACGGTTGCTATCGACGCCGAGTGGATGGGCTATGCGGATTCGGTCAGAGTCATACTGTGGCCTGTAACGCCGGGTCAGTTCAGCGTTGAGAGCGACGAGCAAGTGTTCTTCATCCCCGCCCGCCGCGCCGCCCCTGAGGGCCTCGCCGGCGTCGACACCGATTACGGTGTTGAGGAAGGCGCTATCACCGGTATCACTGCCGGTATGGAGTGGAGAATTGTCGACGGTACGTGGGCAGCCACCGCGGCCACAGACCTCGCCGCCGGCGGCTATGAAGTCCGCTACGCCGCGACAGCAACAGCTTTCGCCAGCTTGGCCACGGCTGTTACTATCGGCGTCAACGAAGTGGAAGTACAGGAAGCCACGCCTGACGTAGCTATCAACTTTGCCGCCGAAACCCTCACCGGTTTTGTTACCGGCAGCAGCTACGAAGTCAACGGCGTAGCGGTCACCCTTACCGGTGCAACGCTTGCCATCGACCCCGAGTGGCTTGACAGCGAAATCGCAATCGTAACGGTCGCGAGGGCGCAAGCCGGCCACATCGTCTATATCGACAGCGACGCTCAGGAACTCGAAATCCCCGCCCGCTCCGCCGCCCCCACAGGCCTCGTAGCGGTCGACACAGATTTTGAAGAAGAGAACGGCGCTATCACCGGTGTTACGGACGCGATGGAGTGGAGAGCTGCTGGCGGTATGTGGAGAACCACCGCGGCCACAGGCCTCGGCGCCGGCGTTTATAACGTCCGCTACGCCGCGACAGCAACAGCTTTCGCCAGCGCGATCGCTAACGTGACCATCGGTATCAACGAAGTGGAAGAACAGGAAGCCACGCCTGACGTAGCTATCAATTTCGCCGCCGAGACCCTCACCGGTTTTGTTTCCGGCAGCAACTACGCAATTGACGGCGATGATGTTACCATCACAAACGGCACGCTCCCTGTCGGCGATATGATTGGCTCAACCGTCGCGATTGTAACCGTCGCGAAGGCTCAGGCCGGCCACATCGTCTACATCGACAGCGACGCCCAGTCTCTGGTAATCCCCGCTCGTCTCGCCGCCCCCACGGGCCTCACGACGACGGCCGATACCACCAATAACGCGACGAGAACCGGCGCGATTCACGGTGTAGCCGCCGGCATGCAGTACAGGCTCGGCAGCACTGGTGACTGGATTGCCATCACCGGCACAAGCGTTACCGGCCTCGCCTCCGGCGACTATCAGGTCCGCGTAGCCGCGACCGCCACCGCTTTCGCGAGCGCTACCACGACCGTTACAATCGGTACCGCGGTCAGCGTAAACGAAGGCAACCGCGATCTGCCCGGTGACGGCGACATCGAAGTCATCGTCGTCCCGACCGTTCCCGTCTCCGGTGAATTCACCGTCGGCCCGAACGTAGTCGCGAAGTCTGACGGCAGCGTAACCCTGTTCTGGAACGGCGTAAAATTAGTTAACGGCACGTTGAACGTCTTCGACGCGACCGGTAACCTGATTGCGTCCGTTAACGTTTCAGACGTTTCGAGCAACACCGACCGCCGCGCCATCGGCAGTTGGAACCTGACCGACAGAAGCGGCCGCCCCGTATCCGAAGGCACGTACCTCATAAGAGGCGTCCTGACCACGGAAGGCCAAAAGACGCAGCGCGTATCGAGCGTCATCGTTGTCAGATAATTTGTCGTAGGGGCGCGATTTATCGCGCCCCAAATTTTGATTGATTTATACGGGCGGCAACCCGCCGCCCATATTCACACCGTAAAATCTGAAATCGCCGGCTTTGCCGTCACAATTAAAAAAATTTGTTCGCGAATGTTCGGGGTGTTCTCAGCCCTCGTGCGGTTCGCGGCAAATCTGTGCGCTGGGAAGACCTGCAACCCGCTCGATTTTGAGCGGTCTCCGGAATCTTCGCTCCGCATGCGGTTGATAACGGAAGCGGAAGGCGCGAGTCTTCCGCTTCTTTTTTTTTGCGGGTTTTATATTTTGATTTTTGAGGTGAAAGAATGTATTTTTTCTTAAACTCTAACACGGAGCCCCCCATGAACTACAAATTACCCGAGTCAGCTACGGACGAATCCGTCCTCGAATTGCAAGAACCCACGATGATCGCCTATCGCGCCGGAAACGTAATCGCACCTGGCAGTAGCGGCGCGGTTATTGAGGACATGGACAGTTTTGATTTTGTTGACGGCGCCGGCCTTGAAGGTGAAATCCTTACCGATATGATAGGGCAGATATTTGAAAGCCCCGACCCGAAGTATTCCGAGGCAAGGGCCGAGTTCGAACGGATGTTTGCCGAGGCCGCGGCCGATAGAAAGGCAAAACGTTGGACATCACACGATGAGTTCATGCGTGAATTTTGGCGAGAGGTCGAAAATGAAGACGTATGAGGTAAAATGGCTATTGGCTGCCCAAAATGATTTGATTGCTATTCATCGGCATGGCGTCAATATGACGACAAGGCGCCGTTTTTTGCCGATATTTCCAGCAGGCGCATCATTGGGAATGTTGGTTCTGCATCAAACTTGCGATACCGCAGCATATAAATAAATTCGTCGTAAAATTTGCTTGACGCTACTATGTTTAGCTTTATGCCCAGTATACCGCAAATGTAGTGCAGCGCGAAAATTTCATTGACTAGCACCACTCGCGGTTCAGAAGCCCCATCCACACTCAAAACCTGTATAGGCTTCAGGCGTACAAACCAATACGCAAAATAAGATGCTATTTTGTGCAGTTCCAAGCCGTTGCAACTATGGAAATTTACGTGCCTGCTCTCATCAATAACCCAAGATGCAACCACACAATAAAGTTGGTCGGATTGCATCCATATAAGGTTACTTTTGGGGGCGGATGATATGTTTTTTAAATCATAAAAGGCAGACATTATTGAGGCGTATCGCTGCTCAATCTCACTTTTTTGCTCGCCTGTTAAATTGTAAGGCATTTGGATTTCTCCCAAAATACTTCGGCTTCCCCCATGTCTATTCTAGCCCATGACTTGGGGTTCGGCGGATTGGCCGTGTTGGTTCGAGTCAGGCACGCGGTCTTCTCCCGAGACATGATGTCACGGGCTTCTTTTATATATTTTTCATACCGAGCATCAAAATCTTCACCTGTCATATCCCACCTCTTTCTTTAAGAAAATCAAAACCCCACAACAGCACCTCCTAAAAATAATATGTGCGTTATAGTGTGTCAATATTTTATGTTAAAAAAATACATATTAAAAAAGATTCTGATTTTTGGATTTTGACCTCAACATCATGTATATTTACTGTAAAATCATAAAATCACAAAAAACCCTTTCCACGAGGCGGCACATAATTATGGCAGGACATTCCAAATGGTCGACCATCAAACGCGCCAAGGGCAAGGCGGACGCCGCCCGGGGCAAGCTGTTTAACAGGCTCATCCGCGAGATAACGATCTCGGCGCGGGAGGGGGGGGGCGATCCGTCTTCCAATCCGAGGCTGCGCACGGCCATCGCCGCGGCGCGCGGGTCGAATATGCCGGGCAAGAACATTGAATCGGCGATCCTCAAGGGGACGGGCCAGCTCGAGGGCGTTAGCTACGAGGAGATAACGTTCGAGGGCTACGGCCCCGGCGGCGTCGCGATTATGGTCGAAACCGTGACAGACAACCGGAACCGGATCGTCGGGGAGGTGCGCCACCTGCTCACAAAGTACGGCGGCAATCTGGGGCAGTCCAACTCCGTAGCGTGGATGTTCAAAACGCTCGGGGTGATAACCGTCCCAAAGGACGCGATGGCCGAAGACGCCCTGATGGAGCTCGTACTTGAGGCCGGGGCGGACGACATGTCGGCGGAGGGCGACGAGTACGAGGTCAACACCTCGGTTGACGCGTTCGACACGGTGCGGGAGGCGATCGTCGCCGCGAACGTGGAACCGTCGTCGGCGGAGATCACGAAGGTCGTGGACAACCCGGTAAAGTTAGAGGGCGACAACGCCGCGCGGATCATGAAATTAGTCGACGCGTTAGACGAACTGGACGACACCCAGCACGTCTACGCCGGATTTGACCTAAGCGACGAAGAGATCGCCAAAATGGGGTAACCGATGATTATTTTGGGCGTCGACCCCGGAACCGCGGTGACGGGCTACGGCGTTATCAGGGTGGTGAACAACAGCGTGTCCTGGGTGGACTCCGGCGTAATCGTCACCAATGCGTCGGCGCCGCTGCCCGAGCGCCTGTTGCTTATATATGACGGGATACGCGGGAAGTTAGCCGAGCATTCCCCGCACCGTGTTTCCGTGGAGGAGGCGTTTTATGGCAAAAACGTGCACACGACGCTCGTCCTCGGCCACGCCCGCGGCGTGGCGATGCTGGCCGCCGCGCAGCATGGCTGCGAGGTGAGCGAGTATAGCCCGCGGGAGATAAAAAAATCTGTGACGGGCAACGGCAACGCGGCGAAGGAGCAAGTGGAGTACATGGTGAAAATGCTATTAAAACCCCCCGTTGAAAAAATGCGCCAAGACGCATACGACGCGCTTGCTACGGCGATGTGCGACTTTCACAATATGGGGCGGAAAACATTGTTAACGCGGAAGCAATAATTATGATAGAATACATAGCCGGCACACTAACCGAAAAAGAGATATCGTCCGTCGCCCTCGAAACCTCAGGCGTGGGTTACGCGGTGATGATTCCGCTCTCCACGTACGAGAAACTGCCCAACCCCGGCCAGCAGGCAAAGGTCTACATACACTATTATGTGCGCGAGGATGACGTAAAGCTCTACGGCTTCGCGACCAAAACCGAGCGCGAGGTCTTCCGCCATCTGATAACCGTAAACTCAATAGGCCCCAAAGTGGCTATGGGGATAATGTCCGGGATATCAATAGAAAATTTAGTCACCCACGTAAACACCGGCAATTCGGCAGGATTAAGAAAAATTCCCGGCGTGGGCCCCAAAACAGCCGAGCGGATAATCGTGGAGTTGAAGGGAAAACTGGGGATGTATTCATCAATGCCCCCGGCAGCACTCTCCGCAAAAGCCCCCATCGGCAAAGGCCGCATGGAGGAAGCCTTCGCCGCGATGATGTCACTGGGGTACAATGATAAACAAGTAGCCAAAGCAATAGACCGGGTATCCCAAGAAATAACCGCCGATGCTCCCATAGAAGAATGGATACGCATGGCATTACAAGTAATATAGGCCTTGACTTTAAAACTGAAAAATATATGAACGACCAAGAACCCCGAATCGTTTCCGCCGAAAAATCCGTCTCCGACGAGGAGCAGTTCGACCACGCCCTCCGCCCGGAGCGTTTCTCCGATTTTATCGGTCAGGAGGCTATTAAGGAGAACCTCCGTATATTTGTCGAAGCCGCCCAAAAGCGGGGTGAGGCGCTCGACCACGTCCTCTTCTGCGGCCCGCCGGGGCTTGGCAAAACGACGCTCTCCCGCATTCTCGCCAATGAACTCGGCGTCGGGATACAGACGACATCCGGCCCCGTCCTCGAAAAAAAGGGCGATCTCGCCGGCAACCTCACGAACCTCGGCGAGCGGGAAATTTTTTTCATAGACGAGATACACAGGCTCAACCGCGTCGTCGAGGAATCGCTTTACCCCGCGATGGAGGATTTTGTTTTTGACATAACGATAGGCGACGGCCCCGCGGCCAGGTCAATAAGGCTCAGCCTGAAGCCGTTTACGCTTGTCGGCGCGACGACGCGGGCGGGTATGCTCACGTCGCCGATGCACGCGCGGTTCGGGTACGTTTGCCGTCTTGCCTACTACACGCCGGAGGAGCTTATGCGCGTGATAATACGGTCGGCGTCGATACTCGGCGTGGAGTGCGGCGCCGAGGCGGCGCTCGCGCTGGGGCGGCGGGCGCGGGGAACTCCGCGTATAGCGAACAGGCTCTTGCGCCGCTGCCGGGACGTCGCGGAGGTCAGGGGGGATGGCACGGTCACGGTCGGCATCGTAAACAAAACGCTGTCGCTTCTCGGCGTCGACGAGAGCGGGCTTGACGAAATGGACAGGAGTATCCTGTTATCTATAATAGAGCATTACGGCGGCGGGCCGGTGGGGCTCAATACAGTTGCGGTGGTTGTCGGGGAGGAACCTGACACGATTGAGGAGGTTTACGAGCCTTTCCTGATTCAGTCGGGATTTTTGAAGCGTACGCCCCGCGGCCGCGAGGTCACGGTGAAGACGTACAAATATTTTAACGTGCAACCGCCCAAAGGCGCCGCGTACGATATGTTTTCGTAATATTTTTTCGCACGGGCGAATGTTATCCGCCCATATCTAATCGGAGGAGTCACATTATGAACTGGATTGAAAGCGGCCGTTTCCTGATAATCGCCGGCACTGTAATAATCGTCGTCGGCCTGTTCTTCATGCTGTCTGACAAGATACCGCTGGGCCGCCTGCCCGGCGATCTGCGTTTAGGCAGCGGGCGGTTCAGGATATACATCCCGATAGCGACGTCGGTATTGCTGAGTGTGGCGCTGACGGTAGTGATGAATTTTTTTTCGCGGAAATGACGCTGGCGGACACAGTCCGCCTCCCCGTTACCCCTCCCACTCCGCGACCAGCGCCCCGATATTTTTGAAATTCACGAATCCCGGTTCCCCGGCCCTTTCCCTCGTTTCCCCGCTGTACACGACGTACCCGTATTTGATTCTTTTTGACAGCCTGCTGAATAGTTTTATGTTTTTTGTGAATGAGGCGTTGTATTGCGGGGTGGATTTTATTTCGATTGGCATGATGTAGCGCCCCCTGCTCACGACCATGTCTATCTCGATGCCGTTTGGGCTTCGGTAGTAAAAGATGTCCGCGCCCTGCCCGGTGTTGTAGCGGCATTTCAGGGCGTCGGCCACGACCATGTTTTCGAAGAGGTTCCCCACTAACGGGTCGCGGAACACCTGCTCCGCGCTTGTTATCTTGAGCAGGGCTGCCGCCATGCCGACGTCGGTGAAGTACAGTTTTGGGACTCTCGACACCTTTTTCCCGAAGCTCGCCGGATAGGCGGGCAGCTTGAAAATAATGAAGCTCTCTTCAAGGGCGCTTATCCATCTCTCGAGGGTTGATTGCGATATACCGGCGTCCTCGGCGATGGCTGCCGTGTTTATGATTTGGCCCACGCGGCCGGCTAGAAGTTTGAGCAGCCGCCAAAACGCGGCCTGGTCGTCCATTTCAATGATGTTTTTGATGTCGTGTTTTACATAGAATGTGGTGTAGTTTGTGTGTATTGCCCGCGGGTCGGTTTTTTCGCTGTGCACGCGCGGCATGAATCCGCGGTATATGTACTCGTCGCGCTCAAGGGAGATCTTCGCGAAGCCCAATTCCCGGATGGACGGCGGGAGCAGTATCTGCGTAGACGGGTGTCTCAGGGGTTGTCCGCACGGGCCGGTTTTTATCGGCAAATGGGAGGTTGTCAGTATAAACCGCCCTGCCCGCCTCCTGTTTTTTTCGACAGCCTCCCGTATGTGGTGCGAAAGTTTCGGCACCCGCAGGTAGTCTTCTATTATGAGCCCCGTGTACCCCGTGTGGAACCTGAGAAACCCCGCCGGGTCCTTTTCGGCGAACTCGCGCACATCGGAGATTCCGAGATTTACGTATTTGTGGTACGGAAATATCGCCCTTACAAGCGTGGTTTTCCCCGCGTGCCGCGGCCCGGCGACAGTAATCACCGGCCGTGCCCGCGCCATAAGCTGTATGCGGCGCGTAGCCTCCCGCCTTATCATAAGGTCCCCCTTCTGATAAAAGGAAAAGAATATATTGTTTTCGTTGTTGTTAATTATTTTATTGCGGTGGGGTGAATTTAAAGTGAAAGCCGATTTTTTTGGGAGGATTGATTTTAATCTTTTAAAAACTTTAAAAAATATTGATTTTTATTTGCGCATAACATATATTATATGAATTATCCCCGAAAGGGAGCTTTATGCGGGGGCGTCGTCAAGCGGCTAAGACATCAGATTTTGGTTCTGACACTCGGAGGTTCGAATCCTTCCGCCCCTGCCATATCACTCGTTAACGCGTTTTTAGTCAAGTAGGAGGTTGTACTTTGGACATCATCAAATTGCAGGCTCGTGAAAGAGCGGGGACCGGAAAGTCGTATACGCGCAAGGCGCGTGCGCAGGGGTGGATACCCGGCGTGTACTACGGGCCGGGTCTCGAACCCAAGAATGTGGAGATCCCCCACGCCGAGTTCGCTGCGGTGGTGAGGGCGCGCAAGCACACGCACCTCTTTGATTTAGGGCTGGGCAGCGGCTCAATCGCCGTCATACGCGAGGTGCAGCGCAACAAAATCAAAGACAGCGTGTACTATAATCTCGACTTCATGCACATCGACATGAACAAGAAAACGATCGTCGATGTGCCCGTTGAACTCATAGGTGTCCCGGCCGGCGTCAAGGACGATGGCGGAGTGCTCGGGCACCCGTTCAAAACCGTGAAGGTCGAGTGTCTGCCGACGGACATCCCCGAAAAGATTACGATCGACGTGGCCGCGCTCAAAATCGGTGAATCGGTGCATGTGAGGGACTTGTCGATACCCAACGTGACGTTCAGGCACGCACCAGAAGAGGTGCTCGCGGTGGTTACGCACCCGACGCGTGAGAAGGCGGCGGTAGCAGCGGAAGAGGACGCTGCCGCTCCGGCGGCAGGAAAAACCGCGGCCAAGCCGGCCGCTAAGTCCGGTAAGTAAGGTTTTTGACTGGGGATGCTCGGGGCGTTTTTCAAAAAACTCTTTGGGATGGGCGCCAAAGACTTCAAGCCTGAGTTGCTGATATTCGGATTGGGCAACCCCGGGGTCAAATACAGCGGTACGCGTCACAACATCGGGTTTGATGTGATTGACGGGCTCTGTGAGCTGTCGGGCAGTGTGCCGGGGCCGAAGGAGTATTTCTGCGAGGCGGAGTGCAGGGCGGCGGTGTGCGGGGCAGGCGGCAAGCCAGTGTTGCTGGTCAAGCCGCTCACGTATATGAACCTGTCCGGCGAATCGGCCGCCGCGCTGGTCAGAAGATATCAGTTGACCGCTGCCGAGTGTCTCGTTATTGTTGACGATTTCAACATCCCGCTCGGCAAAATCCGTTTCCGTAAGGATGGGACGTCGGGGGGGCACAACGGGCTAAAGTCGGTATCCGCGGCGATAGGCTGCGATTACCCGCGGCTGCGCGTCGGGATTGGGCCGCTGCCGGCCGGTGTGAGCGTTACAAGTTTCGTTCTCGGCCATTTTGACGGTCAGGAGCGTGAGGAGTCCGCGGAGGCGGTCAAAACCGCAGTTGCCGCTGTAGAGTTTATGATAAACAGCGGTATCGACGCGGCGATGAACAAGTATAACTAGTATATTTCAATTAACCCTGCTCCGGGCGTAACATAGTTACAGTTCCGGGGCCAAAGTCCACAGGAGGCAGTAAAGGTGATTCGACCCTACGAAACGACGGTCGTGATTGACGGGACGCTACCCGACGACGCGGTTGAAAAGGAGCAGCAGGCGCTTGAAGACTTCTTCAAGTCCAGCGCCGAAGTTGAGAAGATTGATGTGTGGGGCAAGCGCCAGCTCGCCTACACGATTAACAAAAAGAGGATGGGCCACTACGTGGTGTACTACTACCGCGGCGAGGGTACGGTTCCGGCCGCGTTTGAGAAGCACGTCAAGCTCAATGAGAGAGTTCTGCGCCATTTGACCGTTGTCAGAGACCTGAAAAACGAGGCTGCCCGCGAAGCGTTCGCGGCCCGCAAGGAAGAGGTCAAGGTCGAAAAGCCCGGCGAGGACGGCGACGACGATTCCGAAACCCACTCATACCATGCGGACAGGGAGGACTAAACCATGGCTTTCGTAAAGAGAAGATCAAAAAAAGTCTGCTGGTTTGAGCAGAACAAGGTAGCGCCCGATTACAAGGACATCAAGATAATCGGTCGGTTCGTCACCGAGCGCGGCAAGATCGTGCCGAGGCGTCTCTCCGGGGTCAGCGCCAAGAATCAGCGGCTTTTATCTGCCGCCGTCAAGCGCGCGAGGCACCTGGGCCTGTTACCGTTTGTCGCCGAAAACATAAAATAAAAATCTTCGTAGGGGCGGCAGCCTGCCGCCCGTGCCGGAGTTGCAGAAAATGACGATTATCAAGGAGCAATAAAAATCATGGAAATATTGTTGCAAAAAGATTACGGAAAATTGGGCAAGGCGATGGACGTCGTCACCGTACGCGACGGTTACGCCCGCAATTTTCTGATCCCGAATGGCGTGGCCGTCATAGCCACCGAGGGGAACAAGCGGGTGGTCGCCGACGCCAAGCGGGCGAGTGACAAGCGTGAGGAAAAACTGCGCACTGATGCCCGCGGGCTTCTAGCCAAAATCGAGCAGACGCCGTGCACCATCGCCGTGAAAGTAGGCGAGGAGGAGCAGGTCTACGGCTCGGTTTCCGCGCAAGACATCGCCGAATTCCTGAAAAGAGAGGGTTTTAGCGTGGAAAAGCGCCAGGTAATGCTCGAAGAACCCATAAAGCAGCTCGGCGTCTATACCGTGGCAATCAACCTGTACAAGGGCGTGGATGCGGATCTGAAAGTTTGGGTTGTCAAGGAAGAGGGTTAGCGGGGCCGGTTTGGCCGATGTTTTCGGGCCGGGCGTCCGCGGATACAGATCGTCCCGGGCCCCGGCCCTTTTGTGATGTTAATAACGCGGGCAGGCAGACTCCGCCCGTTTTTCGCACAGACATAACGAAAGGAACCAAATAAAAAAATGGGAAAAAAAATTGAATTCTGCGGCTGCTACGTGGCCATCGTCACGCCGTTCAACAGCGACGGTTCCCTCAACGAGGAGGGCCTCCGCTCAAACATCGAATTTCTCATCGCAAACGGTGTCGCCGGAATCGTCCCGTGCGGTACGACTGGCGAGAGCGCGACGCTCACGTGGGAAGAGCACAAAAGGGTGGTTGATATCGCGATTGAACAGGCCAAAGGCCGCGTGCAGGTGATCGCCGGTGCCGGCTCAAACAACACGAGTGAGGCGGTCGAAGCCGCGCTCCACGCCAAAAAAAGCGGTGCCGACGCGATCATGAGCATCACGCCCTACTACAATAAGCCCACGCAGGAGGGCCTCTACCGGCATTTCAGCGCGATAGCCGCCAAGGTCGATATCCCGATGGTAGTTTACAACGTACCCGGCCGCACCGCCGTGAACATGCTCCCCGAAACCGTGGCAAGGCTCTGCGACATCCCGCAGGTCATGGCCGTAAAGGAAGCCAGCGGCAACATAACCCAAATCTCAGAGATCCACCGCCTCTGCGGCGACCGTCTCGACATCCTCTCCGGCGACGACGGCATGACCCTTCCCGTCCTTGCCTGCGGCGGCAAAGGTGTAATATCGGTAATAGGCAACATCGTCCCCGCCAAGATGAGCAAAATGGTAGCCCTGTACCAAAAAGGCGACCACCACGCCGCCCTAGAAATACACGAGGAACTGCTGCCGCTGTCACAAATAGTTTTTATTGAAACAAACCCCGCGCCCGTAAAGGTGTGCATGGCCGAAATAGGTTTGGCGTCAGGCCCTGTAAGACTACCCTTAGCGCCAATGTCAGACACCAACAAGGAGAAATTACTGTCTGTTTGGAAAACATACAAATAAAAAATGTTTGAAACGCGGGCGGGGACCGTTGCAGGGGGTGTAACCCCTTTAACTTTAATATTGAGGCATAATATGTCAGCAAAAACGAATGTAGTAATAGTAGGCGCCCTAGGCCGCATGGGTATAGAGATCGCCAAAATCGTACTGGATGACCCCGCCGTCTGTCTCGCCGGTGCCGTCGAGCACGCCGGCCACCAAAAAATCGGCCACACCTACGGTGCCTGCATCGGTGTGGACTGCGGCGGCGTTAAGGTCGCGGCGTCCATAGAGGAAACCGGCGTCCGCGAAAACGCCGTTATTATTGATTTTTCGTCTGTGGCCTCAACCCGCGCCAACCTGTCGCGGGCCGCCGAACTGAAAATGCCGTTGGTTGTCGGGACGACCGGCCTCGAAAAAGAGGATCACGAACTCGCCAAGATTGCGTCGGCGTCGGTACCCGTCATCGTCAGCACAAACATGAGCCTTGGGGTTAACCTGCTGTTTTCGCTCACCGAACTCGTCGCCAAAAAGCTCGGCGGCGCGTTTGACATTGAGATCATTGAGGCGCATCACCGCTTCAAAAAGGATTCCCCGAGTGGCACCGCTCGCACGCTCGGCGAGGTCGCGGCGAAGGCGGTCGGTCGGACGTACGATGAAGCGGTTGTCAATGGCCGTGAGGGGATGATTGACGGCACGCGCCCGCCGCTTGAGATAGGGATGCACGCGGTTAGGGGCGGCGACATCACGGGCGACCATACGGTGTTGTTTGCCGGAATGGGCGAGCGGGTGGAGTTGCGGCACATGGCGCACAACCGCGGAATTTTCGCGCGCGGCGCGGTAGTGGCGGCGAAGTGGATACTGGGGAAAAATCCGGGCGCCTATACGATGCGGGATGTCTTGGAGATCTGATTTATGAAAATACTGATTATCTGTTTATTGCTGGCCGCCGCAGCGTTTGCTGTTGATAGTGACGAGCCCGTTGTTATTGCCGACGACGGTTCCGCTGTCAGCGAAAAACCCGCGGATATTGCCGTTGATAGTGATGGCGCTGTCGGTGAAGAATCTGCAAATATTGCCGCAGATAGTGACAACGGCGAGGATAATGACGGCGAACCTGCTGTTAGCGGGGAACCAGCCGGTGATGACATTGCCGTTGACAGCGACGGCCCGCCGGCCCCCCAGCAGCGGGGTCTTGACCTCGACAAGCTTTTGGCCGAAGATGACGAAGAGGACGGCTTGTTAGGGGAGTACATACCGGCTGTCGTAGCCAAAGACACTATCGCGGTCGATTCGCTATCGGCATCTGCGGAATCGGCGGTAGCAGCCGATTCCGCCCAAACGCCCGTTGCCGGCGACACGCGGCAGCCGGGCCGGGCGCCTGTCCGCCGGGCGTCGATTTCCGCCGACACCGCCGATCTCGGCCCCATGGTGATTGAGGATGGCCGGACAGTGAATTTCGCGCAAAACCTTGCCGAATACCGCTCACCGCGTCTCGCGATGCTGCTTTCGTTTCTCGTGCCGGGGCTTGGTCAGGCGTACTCGCGCGACTACATCAAGGCCGGCGGTTTCATCGCGGCGGAGGTTGCGGTGATTGGGGTGGCGGCTT
The DNA here is from genome assembly GCA_031281225.1 of Chitinispirillales bacterium. Classification (GTDB taxonomy): domain Bacteria; phylum Fibrobacterota; class Chitinivibrionia; order Chitinivibrionales; family Chitinispirillaceae; genus GUT77. The sequence continues at coordinate 15,819 of JAITFQ010000076.1, read as the reverse complement.
ATCTCAACTCAGTCGGAAAATCGAAAAAGCGCGACGCGCACAAGTTCGCCGACCGGCATTTTGACGTTGAGCAATTGAGGGAATACGACCGGCAGTTGCTGCAGGAGTTTGAGAGGCGGCTTGCCGGCGGTTATATTGACACCAGCAGGGCGGTGGCCGTTCTGCCGTGGGAACCGTACGACGATGCCTTCTACGACGCGGCGGCAAATAGGGAGACCTATTTCTACGAAACCATCCGCAACGTTGACTTTACCCCGGGGTGGCGCGACAATGAATTTACGTTAAACGAGATAATCGCGCTCGGGCAGAACGACACCCTTCAGCGCCAAAGCGGCGTATACAGGTCGTTCAGCGACGCCGGAAACCTTCCCGAAGCGCGAAGCCACCTCTTTTACCTGGTAAGAAGGGTGGCCGATGCCAACGGCAACGCTATGCGCGACGAGCAGTGGGCGCGCGGCTATTCAAGCTATCAGGAGCAGTACAACTCAATGATGAATGACGCGAACTCCTACCACGACTTCGTAAACTTCACACTCTACGCCCTGGTCGTCAACCACATAGTGAGCGCGATAGACGCCGGCTTCACGGCGCGCGCGCACAACGCGCGGCTCCTCGGCAGGGAGAGCGCGTGGAATAGAATCTCCGTCGAACAGCAGTACGTCTTCACCGGCTCGGAAACATCGCCGGGGATTGCGTTCAGGGTGAAATTTTGAGGCTGCCGCGCGTGCTGACCGCAGCCCTCCTCGCGGCCCTCGCTTTCAACGCCGCCGCGCAAGTAATTGTTGAGGACGAAATCATCACCAAAGACGTGAATCTGTTCGACATCCAAGTCGAAATCCCGTATAACCTCACTGCCGCCATCGGTTTGTCCGCCCTGCTGCCGGGAGCCGGGCACTACTATATAGACAAGCCTAAAAGCGCGCTCGTGTACATGTCTATCGATGCCGCGTCGTTCTTTGGGGCGGTTACGTTCAACGCCCTTGCTGGCCGGCAGGAGAAGGAAGCGCGTTCCTACGCTGCCGCCGTGGCCGGGATTACCCGTGCTCCCTCCGGCGAAGCGTATTGGCGCCACGTAGGCGCGTTCATGGACGCCGCGGCGTACAACGAAGCCGTAGAACTGTCGCGGGGCGACGCAGAATTCATGTATCTTGATCCCGATTCGTGGTGGCGCTGGGGTGACGAGAGCCAGCGGGGCGAATACAACGGCCTGCGCCAGCAGGCGCGAAACCTGCGCGTGGCGTCGTCGTTCTTCATAGGCGCACTAGTGGCGAACCGGCTGGCGTCGATGGTTGACTTGCGGGTATTCCAAAAAAAGAGCTTGTCGCGCGGCGTAAGGTTTGAGCCGGCTCTGTCGCCGGATTTGGGCGGGGCGGCGCTGGTGGTGAATTTTTAATGTTTCGCCTCTATCCCCTTAACCTCGGAGATGAACTCGCTCACGTCCTTGAACTTTCTGTATACGGACGCGAACCTTATGTAGGCAACTTCGTCGAGGCCGTAAAGCTCGGTCATCACCATCCTCCCAATCTCTGAGCTTGGGACTTCGTTCTTGCTTGTTTTTTCGATTAAATTTTCAATTTTGTCGACGATGCTCTCAATTTTTTTCAGGCTTATCGGACGTTTTTTGCACGCGGAGGTGATCCCCTGCGTCAATTTTTGGCGGTCGTAGGCTTCGCGCCGCTGGTCGTTTTTTATTATTGTGAGGGATATGTTTTCTATGTATTCGTACGTTGTGAACCGGCGGCCGCAGTCGAGGCACTCGCGGCGGCGCCGTACGGCACCGCCCTCTTTGCTGGTGCGCGAATCTACCACGCGGTCTTCTTCGTGCGAACAGAATGGGCAGCGCATATCAAATATATTCCGTGACGACGCTCGACAGTTCGTCGAACGAAAATGGCTTGTGCAGGATCCGCTTCATACCGAGCGCGGTCATCTCTTCGGCGGTGTGCTTGGTGAAGCCTGTAATGCCGACCGCTCTTATCGCGGGGTTGATCGCCCTCATCTTCACAAACGCTTCCTTGCCGCCCATGCGCGGCATTACCATGTCCATAATTACCAAATCAACTCCGGCGTATGTGTCTGTGTACCCCTCTACTGCTTCAAGGCCGTCGCTTGCGGTGATTACGATGTAGCCCAGCCCTTTCAGAAACGCGGATATGCTGTCGCGGATGCCCTTGTCGTCGTCGACTAAAAGTATCGTGCCGCCCTCTACTCTCTTGGTGCCGCCCGTGCTCGTACGGCAAATTTCCGCCACGTCCGCAGCGGCGGCGTAGACCGGGAGCAGAAGAACTACCGATGTCCCCCGCCCCTCAGTGCTGCTCACCTCTATCACTCCGTTCATTGATTTCACAAACCTGTACACCGCCGATAGCCCAAGGCCGACATGCCCCTGCCCCTTGGTGGTAAAAAACGGTTCAAACAGATGCGGCTCAACGTCGCCGCCGAAGCCGCTGCCGGTGTCGGCGACCTCTATCTTCACAAAACAGCCGCCATTGCCGTCAACGATATTGGACGTAGTAAACGTGATGACCCCACCCTTGGGCATTGCATCTTTGGAATTTAGCGCCAAATTCAGAAGTGCGCTCTGCAACTGAATCGCGTCGGCTACCACTGCGCAGTGCTCCGCGCTGAGCTTATGTTCAATAACGATCCGTTTGTCGATACTGTTGGCGAGAAGATTGGTAATAGTGGTGATAATGCCGTGAACGTCTATATCGGCTGTAGCCACCGGCTTGTAGCGGGCGAAAGTGAGCAGCTCCCGTACCATGTCGCCGGCGTTTTTGCAGATGCCGAGAATCTCATCGGCGAACTTTTTGATATTGTCGTCGCCCGACCTCATGCTGATAAGGTTGGCGAACCCCATAATCCCGGTAAGCTGGTTATTAAAATTGTGGGAAATGCCGCCGGCTAACTGGCCAACGATGTCCAGCTTTTGGCTGATGTATAGCTGGCGCTCGGAATTGCTTTGTTCGATGTCCAAAATTGTGTTCCTCGGCATTTTAAGGGCGAACACCGTCCGCCCATACGGGTTTTTGGGTCAGGTTAAGATGTGACTCGCTCGCAAATTCTGTCAACCGCCGCTACCAGCTCGGCCTCGTTAAACTTCATAAAATAACGCAATGCTTCCCCCTCGAGCACATCCGCCCCCGAAGTCTCAAGCTCGTCGTTCATCATACGCAGTGCACGGGCGCCGCCCCTGAAAAGCAACGTCGCAAAAGAGAGTGCTTTCTTCCCCTTGATAACCGGCAAGTCCTCGGCAAGATACCGCATGATTACCGGCGAAGCCTTGAACATCCACACCGGGCCGCCAACGAGGATAACGTCGTATCCGGTTACCTCAGGCGGTGACTTTATAGTGAACCTTCCGCCGCCGGCGCCGGGGATGAACATAAAGCCGGGCGTTGCCGAACCGGCTATGCGCAGGCCAAGCAGATCAACCTCGTGCCCTAGCGCAACGAGCTTGTCTCGAATGGCCTGGGCGAACTTGAGGGTGTGCCCGGAATTAGTGTGAAGGACAATGGCTATATTTTTCATAGTGTCTTATAATATAAATCAGGGAAATGATAAAGTCAAAATATAAAATAATGGGGATTCATCCCCCCTTGTTTTTTGCTTCCATCATTTTCAAAATCAATTTTCCATTCGGCACAATATAGTCAATAACCGACAATAAGGTGTAGACCGCCGGCAGAATCATTACCCAAAATCCGGGGTGCCGCCCCCAGACGACCGCTTCCATCCGCCCTGCGCCGATTGCCCAAACTACCGCCAGGACCCCAAACGTCGCTATCCCCTGCAAGACCGCCTTGATCTTCCCCGACTTCCGCGCCGCGAGGACGACGCCGCTCGACGCGCAGACTATCCGAAGCAGTTGCATGAACGCGTCGCGGTAAAAAAACACAAGGTACATCCAGAGGGGGATAATGCCGGCGACCATAAACGCAATAAAAACCGTTTGGCGGGAGACGCTGTCGGCGACCGGGTCAAAAACTTTTCCGAAGTCCGTGACCTCTTTGCGCGCCCGCGCGACCGTGCCGTCGATTATGTCCGACAGTTCTATGAGGGCGGCCAGCGCGACGCAGGCATATATCCACCCGCTGCCGTCCGAGCCGTACCCTTTAATAAACAGATACGCAAACACCGGCGCGATGGCTACGCGGGAAGCGGTGATTAATGTCGCTAAATTCATAAGATACCCCTTTATTTTAGAGTTGCCGCAAAGGTAAATATAAATGATTGAGAAAGTGGTCATGCGAATACAAGTTCGCTCATCGACGATTTTACATTTTCCTCGGCTACCCTTATTGACGCTTTTACGTCTCCCGGATAGAGCTTTTCCAATTCTTGTAGCATTAGGGGCGATTTGTACTCGTCTCTATAGTGGACAGCCAAGCAGAGGGCGTCCATAAAGCCGATACGATCATCGTAACCTTTGGGCCCCTCGTTTGGGGGTCTAACCCATACTTTGAAGGCTTCTACATCATCTGTTTTGGATATCAAAACCATGTTATATCACCCCTTCCGTGAAAATATAGCCATACTTTTCCGCATTATTGCGCAGCCACTCGTTTACAAGGTTTTCTGCCTCCTTGTTTATTTGAATGGGTGTTGCTTGCCCGCTATGCTTTATTTGCGCAAGTTGACTTGCTTTTACAAAAAGCCTGTAACCGCTAACCTTACTAAACCCACTTAAGATATTGGCGTCCCAAACATTTGCGTTTTTTCTCAGGCTCACAAACCGTCCATCAGATGTTACGGCTCTCAGTTCATAGCCATCTTGTTTAACGATATTATATATATCATTATTGCTGAATGCACAATTTCCGCTAGGGTGATTGTGCGTAAAAACATTGTTTTTAACCAAGTCATCGGGCGGGGCTTCTACTTCGGCTTTTTGCCCGTTAACCCTGTAAATTTCTTTCCCGTTACGATCGACTACAACCCCTATTTCACAACCGTTGCTATCCTTTATTTCCAGTTCTACTTTAAGGAGCGTCTCAAGGACTTTTTCATCGTTAAGTATAACATTTTCATCCTGTGGTTTAATCAATTTCCACCGCTCCTTCTTGGTTTGTCGGCACCTAATCTAAAATACTACTAAGGGATGATAGATGTCAATACCTGAATTATTTTTGTTTCAAAAACGGTCTAAACCGGCGTTAGGGCGTCAAATCGGGTGATCTTCCCCGACTTCCGCGCCGCCAAAACGACACCGCGCGACGCAGGCATATACCCCCTTTATTTTAGAGTTGCCGCAAGGGTAAATAAATGATGCCGTCTGTTTTGTGAAAAAAATTGCTTTTTTTTGAAAAATGTAGTATATTATGATTAGAAACGGAGGGATGGTATGGAATCAGTGACTTTAGTCCTGAATGCTGAAAACTTGAGAACCCTTTTCATTATTATTGCGATAGGGGTGAGTTCTACGTGGTTCAGGCTGTATATTGGTAAAAAATTTGATGAAATGGAGGGGAAATTTAATAGTAAATTTGACGCCATTGACGCGAAATTCGTAGCCTTCAAAGAAAACGACTTCGCCCACCTCAACAGGACAATAAAAGCGCTGACGTTTACGCTTGAGAAAAATAAATTCCTCGATCCGGAAGACAAAAAATTCGTCGATTCCCACCTGGACGAGAAGTAATTTTCCCGTCCGGGCCCCTTACTTATGAATAAATCAATTTTAGACACCTTGTCCCTCAATAATATCCAGCGCGAAGCGGTCGCCTACATCGACGGCCCCGAGCTTGTGTTTGCCGGCGCGGGGACGGGGAAGACGCGGGTGCTGACGGCCAAAATCGCCTATCTTATAGACCAGGGGTATTACCCGTCAAAGATTTTCGCGGCGACGTTTACAAACAAGGCCGCGCGGGAGATGCGCGAACGGGTCGAGAGGTTTATCGCCGCGCCGGTCAGCGGGCTGTGGATAGGCACGTTCCACTCCCTGTGCGCGAAGATTTTGAGGCGGGAGGCGGAGGCCATAGGATTTATACCGGGCTTTACCATCTATGATACCAACGATCAGCTCTCCGTAATAAAAAAACTGCTCCCCGCTTTCAACATAGACGACCGCACAATGCCGCCCAAATACCTGCTGTCGGCAATCTCCGCGCGCAAGTCGGCGTGCGTTACGCCGGAACAGTGCGAGGAAACGGCGGGAGGGTTCAGAGACCGGGAACTCGCCAAGCTGTACAAGGCGTACCAGAAAGCGCTTAAAGAGCGGCAGGCGATGGATTTTGACGACCTTATCAGCAATACCGTGTATATGCTGCGGCAAAACGAATCGCTGCTTGAAAAATATCAGAATCAATTCCAGTATGTGCTGGTCGACGAGTATCAGGATACCAACCGGGCGCAGTTTTTCCTCGTACACCTGCTGTCGATGGGGCATAAAAAAATCTTTGCCGTGGGCGACGACGATCAAAGCATCTACGGCTGGCGCGGGGCGATGATTGAGAATATTCTCTCGTTTGAAAAAGAGTTCCCGAATACGCGGATATTCAAGCTCGAGGAAAATTATCGGTCGACTACCGCGATTTTGAGTTTCGCCAACGCCGCGATAAAGCCGAACAGGACGCGGGCGCAAAAGGAGCTGTGGACGGACAGATCGGCGGGGGCGCAGGTGAAGGTCAACCGTTTTCGGGACGACAGGCACGAGGCGGACTACGTCGCCGCTGAGTGCGAAAAACTTCGGCAGAAGATGCCGGGGAACGGTATCGCCGTACTGTTCAGGACAAACGCACAATCGCGCGTGTTTGAGGAATCGTTTCGGAAAAAGCGTATCCCGTATGTAATCGTCGGCGGCATGAGTTTTTATGAGCGGGCGGAAATTAAGGACTGCATGGCCTATATGCGCCTGCTCGTCAACCCCAAAGACGACGTGAGTTTTGAGCGGATAATGAACGTCCCCGCGAGAGGGTTGGGCGATAAGGCGCGGGAGTCGCTTGTGCTGGCGGCGAAGCAGCAAAACCTGTCGCTTTTGCAGACGGTGATGGAAAAATACGGCGAGTCTATGGGCGGGCGTTCCCTGAAAGGTTTTACGGACTTGCGCGAGACGTTTGAACTGCTCGCGCAGTCGGTTGAAAACGGCGAGCGGCCGGCGGAGATACTCACGGAGATATTGCAGGCGAGCGGCTACATGGACATGCTGACGGAGCGCGCCGCGGTCTCCGAGGAGGAGGCGTCGCGCGTGGAAAACGTCAACGAACTCATGAACGCGCTGACCGCGTGGCAGGAGGAAAACGGCGAGGGGACGCTCTCCGATTTTTTAGAAGAGGTCTCGCTCGCGAGCGACATAGACGGGTGGAACAGGGAGAGCGACGCCGTCAGCTTCATGACGCTGCATAGCGCGAAAGGGCTTGAATTCAAGCAGGTGTTCCTTGTTGGCGTGGAAGACGGGATCATCCCGTCGCGGCAAAATTTTGAGGATGAGAGCAAGGTCGAGGAGGAGCGCAGGCTGTTTTACGTGGGTTGCACGCGGGCGATGGACAACCTCGAATGTTCCTACGCCGACCAGCGTTTCCGTTTCGGCAGTATCCAGCCCAGCGAACCGTCGCGCTTCCTTTCCGATATTCCGAAAGAATTTTATTGCTTTTCGAATGGCACGATGTATTTTGGAGGTATGGCAGCAAGCCGGCCCGCGCCGTTTGCGGACCGGGCTTCGACGCCGTACTCTCGGGCGGAACCCACTGCGCCGCCACGCTCGCGTATGGATGTAAACGCAGGGCCGAACTCTGTTCGCCCGCCTGCCCGCCAGGAGGCCCCGCCCCCCCGGCCGGTGTACGACGAGTTTTCACAGGAAGCCGAACCCCAGTACCGCGTAGGCCAGACCGTCACGCATAAAACTTACGGCAAGGGGCGGATTGTCAGCATAAGCGGTTTTGGCGGGGATATGAAGATCACGGTGCTGTTCAACGACGGCGCGAGACGGAAGCTGATGGCGAAGTTCGCGAAATTGCAATAAAACGCGTTAATTATATTTTCATAATCAGGATAACGAAATGATAGACAAACAAAAAACATTGCACACCGCCCGCATCGCGCGTTTAGAACTCTCGGACAGCGAGGTCGACGCCTACACCGCGCAGCTTGGGTCGATTCTGAGCTACGTTGCCCTGCTTGATACCGCCGGCACCGCGGGGGTCGAGCCCACCTGCTACACCGCGCCGTCGCACGACCCGCTCCGCGACGACGCCGAGCAGCCGTCGCTTGAACCCGGCGTGACCCTCCGAAACGGCCCTGTCGTCAAAAAAGGCCACTTCGCCGTACCCAAAATCATCAATCAGGCGGGGTCGTGAGATGGCCGGATGTCATCGCTATTCTCTCACTTGCGCTTAGCGGCGGGATTTTCGTTATTGCAGGATTTGCCGGCGCGGGGGATTACCGGTCTTCATCCGTAATAGTCGTTGACAGTAACGGTAACACGGCACTGCTTGATACGCTTTTGCCGGCGGGCGAGGTGGGGTTGATTGCCGTAGAAGCAGCAGCGCCGGCGGAATCGGCGGAACCTGAATTGACGCCGCCCCAGCCCCCGTTAAACTCCAACTGTATAAATATCAACACAGCAACCGAGGCCCAGCTTATAACCATCCGCGGCGTAGGCCCCGTCCTTGCCGGCAGCATCATCCAGTACCGCGCCGAGCGCGGGCCGTTTCGGAAAATGGAGGACCTCCGGAATGTCAGGGGGATTGGGCCTGCCAAATTTACCCAGATTATCGAACATGTTTGTTTGTATTGACTTTGCTATATACATTTATTTATTATTAGTAATATTGTTGTTTATACGAATCTTAAAAAAATAATAAAAAATTATGGCTAAACAATCTGCTCTCACTACCGCTATTGACATTCAGCGCGGCTACCTCAGCGTCATCCGCTTTGATAGGGGTATGCTCTCCATGCAGCAGGCAGCCGTGCAGCCCTTGCCTGCGTGCGCTCCCGGCGCCTATTGGAACGCCGTTGCCGGAGAGCTCAAAAGTATTGGTAAAAAAATCAAGTTTGCCGGTTCCGGTGTAATATGCTCGGTTCCCTGTGACATGGCTGTTGTAAAGACGCTTGAGGCTGACAGCGGCGAGCGCGATCAGGACGAAATTTTGCGTTGGGAGCTTGGGGCAGGGCTGGCGGGGGCTGTTGGCGAATACGCGTTTGATTTTTACGAGGTTGATCCTGGCGATCAGGTAGACCGCCGCAGGTACGCGGCGGCGGCGATGCGCGCGGATACGGTCGGCAAGCTGAAAAAGGCTTTCAAAAGCGTCAAGCTGAACCCTCATGTAATTGACATAGACCTTTTCGCCCTGACCAACGTTTTTCAGATGAATTACCGCGACAGGCTTTCCGGGGCGTCCATACTCGTGCACGGCGAGCCTAACTGCACCAAAGCGGTTTTGATTCGCGATTCGTCTTACGTTGATTGCGGCGTTTTTGGTTTCGATTTTTTTGAGCGTGGCGCGACCGACTACATCGCGGCGCTCAACAGCGAGGCGTCGCGCCTCGCGGCCGGCTGCGGCGTCGCGCAGGGCGGGGCGGGCGTGTATTTGGCCGGGTCCCTGTTCACCGACGGGCGTTTCGCCGCGTCGGTTGCATCCGGCGTGCAGGGATGCGAGGTGCTCGACCCGTTCAAGAGCGTGCATTGTGACGACGAACGGATAAAAACACACGCCCCCCAACTCGCCGTAGCGGTAGGGCTGGCGCTCAGGGGGGATGAGGCGGTATAAGATGATAAAAATAAACCTTGCAAAAACTCCCGCTTTATCGAAGGGGGGCCGTGCACCTGAGGGTGGGTCGTCGGGTAATCCGGCGCTGCGGATTATTTTGGTGTTGCTGCTGCTCTGCGTTGGCGGCGGCGGCGCCTACTATTACATAACGTACCTCAGACCCGCTGAGGCCGAGCACGAGCCGATAGCGACGGCCCTGCCTCCGCCCGTCCCGAGAAGCGATGCCACGCCGGCGGAGCGGCCGTCGTCGCGCGTGCGGTCGAACATGGCGGAAAACGTGGTGAAGGAAGTTGACGACAGAGCCGACAGGCCCGCCGAAAACCGGCTGAACACACCGTACGCGGAGATGACCACCGAAGACAAGATCAACTACGAGGTGTGGTTTGCCCGCAACGTGTTCGATATGGTTTCCCGCAATACGCCGGAGGGTGGCATAAGGTTCAGAGCGCTCGAAATAGAAAATTTCCAAACGGTCTACGCAAGCGGCGCCGGTTTGTCGAGGCTGATGACGGAGGAGATGTTCACCGGATACAGAAACTCGCCTGGCGAACTGATGCCCAGGCCGTACTCCCACATAAGGGACTACACCGAGGGCCGCTACCAGTTTGTCATAACCTTCAAGCCGCGTTTCGGGGTGAATGTAACCGGCCAGTTTCAGCCTGTCGACGAGATGGTGTTCCGGGAGGGCCTCGCGCAGCACGTGAGGCGTTTCGGCGAGTTGGCGCGGGCAAGCAACTACAGGATGCCGGCGGCGCTCAACCAGGTGTCGGCCGAGAGGGTAGGGGAGTACCGGCGCGTTCTGTTCAGAGGCACGGGTACCACGAGCTACGGCGATTTTCACAAGTTTCTTGTAGCCCTGTACGACGCGAGAATCCCCAGCGCCTTTAAGAAAATCGTTATAAGGCCAATCAGGGACGACGTGGTAACAGCGGATATTGAGGTACTGTTTACCGTTCGGGATTAATGTAACATGGCCCGTAGGGGCGGCAACTTGCCGCCTGTGCTCGGCGAAACGGCATAAATATGAAATTACGCATAATATCCGGCGAATTAAAAGGCAGGCGTATCACCATCCCCGACAACACCGCCTGCCGCCCCACGCTCGAACGGGTCAGGGAGTCTGTCGCGGAGATCGTTAAAAAAAAGGTTCGGGGCGCAACTGCCGCTGACCTCTGCGCCGGCAGCGGGGCGTTCGGTTTTGAGATGCTCAGCAGGGGCGCGGGGCAGGTTGATTTTGTTGAAGCCGACAAGATACGGTCGATAAGGATCGCCGACGTCGCTAGAGACTTGGGGCTGGGCGGCAGGGCTAAAATTGTACGTGACGACGTTCGGAAGTTTATTTCGGGGCGCGTTGATTTATACGATATAGTTTACTACGATCCGCCCTACGATAACGCCGATTTGCGGGAGCTCATCCCCCAACTGTTGCCGCTGTTAAAAACCGGCGGTTTGCTGATTTACGAACGCCGCCGCGGCCAGCGCGAAAAAAAATCCGCCGGTACCGGCGGTAAGCTGGGAATAAAAGACGTCCGTGTCTATTCGGATACGGTCATCGAAATTTACGGTAACGATAATCACGGAAGCGGGATAATAGATGTCGACAGCGATTTATCCGGGGACGTTTGACCCCATAACTTTCGGCCACATAGACATAGCGGCCAGGGCCTCTAAAATCTTCAGCAAGGTCATTGCCGTGGTGGCAGTGAACCCCTCGAAAAATCCGCTCTTTACGACGGAGGAACGGGTGGAGTTGGCGCGGGAATCGCTCAAAGAGATTCCGCGGATAGAGGTGATTAACTATGAGGGGCTGATCGTTAACTGCGTGGCTGAATACGGCGCGGCGGCGATTATACGCGGGTTGCGGGCGGTGTCGGACTTTGACTACGAGTTTCAGATGGCGTTTACAAACCGCAACATGCTCGCGGCGGCCGAAACGGTCTTTTTCATGCCCGACGCGAAATACGCCTACCTGAACTCGACCCACGTCAAGCAGATAGCGATACACGGCGGGGATATAGGCGGGTTTGTTCCGGAAATTGTTAAACAAAGGCTGCTGGAGAAAATGAAGGTATGATGTACGGTCAAACGCAAAAATTTTCCCCCTATGTGAAGGGCATTGTCATAGCCAATGTCGTCGCGTTTATCATGCAGCTCTTGCCGGTGATAGGGGACAGGGTGACATCTTTGGGCGCACTTATGCCAGTCCGCACAATTTTTAATTTTGAACTTTGGCGCCCCGTCAGTTACATGTTTCTCCACTCACCGGACATGCTCTTCCACATCCTTTTCAACATGCTGATCCTTTGGTGGTTCGGCACAGAGCTTGAAGACCTTTGGGGCGGCAAGAAATTTTTGATTTTCTACTTTATATGCGGTGTCGGCGCGGGTTTTTTCTCATTTTTGTACCTCTTTTTCGGTAATCCGTACGTGATGGTGATAGGCGCGTCGGGCGCGGTTTTAGGGGTGCTTACGGCGTACGCGCATTATTACCCGAACAGGCAGGTGCTGCTGTTTTTTATAATACCCATAAAAATGCGGATGCTCGTAATAGGCTACGCGTTTTTCTCCGTGTTCTTCTCATTCAGAGGCCACAGCGGCAACGTATCCCACATGACGCACTTAGGCGGGATTTTGGTCGCCTGGCTATATCTGAGATTTTTCCCGTTGATACAGTCTGCCGTTGAAAAGTTAGCCTATTCACGGGAAGTCAAAAGGCGGAAGGAAAGAGAGGCGCAAGCCGTCAACCGGAAAAAACATTTTGAGCAGGTGATCGACCCCATCCTCGAGAAAATATCAAAAGGCGGCATGGAATCGCTAACGCCCGCCGAGAAAAAGCTATTAGAAAAAGCCGGGCGCGTGGACAGGGATCTATTCCGCGGCAAGAAAATCATGCCGATGTAAAGATACCCGCCGATTTTTGCAAAAAAAGCTGCGCGGTTGGAAAAAGGACATGATATATATTTACATTGTATGCTCAACACCCTAAACCCTATAGCTATTTATCAGGAGAATCGCCATGAAAAAGATGTTCCATGCCGTCGCCGCCGCGCTGATAGCGGCTGCCTTGTTCGCCGCCCCCGCTTCCGCGTGGGATGATGGCGATGTTTTGGAGTTTCAGGGGGGTGGGGAGGTCAGGGAGATGGCCAAACCCGAAACGCCCGAAGAGGTCACCGTTATCAGCCAAAACACCCCCGCTCCGGGATTTGTTCCCATCAACGAGATAACATACATTGAGCGGGTCAGCGACGCGCCCCCCGCTGTGGCCCCAGCCGAGGAAACGGCTAAAAACGAGAGGCTCAGCAACGCCCTCGGCGGGCGGTTTGCGTTCGGCAATCCCATAGTGAACATCGGCGGCAGCGTCAAGATAGGCCTGACCGCGTCTGACCGCATCGACGTCGGGATAAACGCCAGCTTGTTTGGGGTGGGGGGAGCGGGGTATACGGCGTGGGGGTTTGAGTCGCTTTGGTTTTACGAGCGCCGCTTCAACATTTCGGACGACGGGATTTTGAACTGGTTTGTTGGCCCGGGAGTCGCGTTCGGTTACTACATTACGTCGGCAAGAATCCCGGCGGATCCGTATGAGGGCTCGTCCGCGTTCACCGACACATATAAGGGGTTCAACATAGGCGTCGGCGCGCAGCTTGGGTTAGAGGTGGATTTTCGCTTTATTGACCCCGACCATTCACTGTACGAAACGTTTAAAAATACTGCGATGACACTTGACATACGTCCGATGCTTCATCCGCAGAGACGTACGATTGAGCATTATCCCTGGCTCGTGTTTACGGTGGGGATAGGGTTCAGGTACCTGTTATAGTATCCGTATCTCGCCGTCGATAACCCGGATCGTCTTCCCTCCGGCGAGCGGGGACGACAGGGCTTTGGTGTATGGGCCGATTTTGATTATCGTGCCGGGGTAGGCGAGACGGTCTATCCTGATGAATGAGTTTTCGAATTTGTTTATCGCGACATTAATCTCGCGCATTTTCAACTTGACGGCGTCGCGCTGCTGGTGCAGTTGGATGATCGTGTCCTTGAGTTTATTCGCCGTCGGCTTGTCTACCGCCGTGTTTTTTAATGTTTTTTCGATTTTTTGGATATTGGCGGCGTGCCCCTCGGCGGCGGCTTCCATTTGCGCGAGCTCGGTTACAAGTTCGGGTTCGGGGTCTATCTGCAGCGTCGTTATGGCCCCGCTGACGGTGCCTACCGTTTTTAGCACTATGCTCTCGGTTGTGATGAGCGTCCCGCCGACGGCCGACAGGGTGTGGCCGTAAATTCTTATCGACTTACGCGCCGTGATGTTGCTGTTGATCGCGTCCTTGGCGATGTTGACGTTGCCGTCTGTTATCAGCATCTGGTTTTTTATGTACCCAAGGTTCACGTCGCCTCCGGTCACGATGACCCCGCCGCCTTTGCCAGTGAACCCGTACCTGCAAAGCACGTTACCCTTGACCGCTATCTTGCAGTCTTCTACCATGCCGTTCACCTGCAGGTCGCCGACGCAGTTTACTTCAAACCCACTCTTTACATCGCCGTTTATCACCACTGAGCCTTGGTGGTTGACGTTACCGGTCGAGTGATCAATGTCGCTTGATATTACGTATCCTTCCGTTACGTTTACCGCTGTTCCGTCGAATTTTGCGACGCCGTCTATGAGTGCGGTGAGCGTGTTTGGGTCTGTTGGTGATACAATGGTGCCCGCCCCGGCTGGCATTGCCGCCGCCGCCCCGTCGAGCGCCTTGGCCGCGCGTCCGGCGAGATCCATGCCGGGCCTCCCCATTGATGGCGGGTGGAGCTTTGCAAGAATCGCGCCCGCTTGCACGGTGGTAACTATATTGACGCTCTTGTAATCGACGCTTCCGTCGGGGTTTATGGAGGGCATGGGGGATGAATCGGTGTTGAAGCAGAATTCCACCCGCCCATCGTCCCCTTTCATCGCCCGCTGCCCCTCGGCGACGATGACCGTCATTGGGGCGCTTATCCCTTTTGAAATCTGCCCCATGAGGAACGCGAGTTCGTTTTCGTCGACCCCGTAAGCGATGTTTTTGCTCTTGAGAAAATTTCGGATGAACCCCACGGTCGGCATAGTCCCCCGTTCGCCTGCGGGGAGCGCCGTCAGCTCGGCGGACATCATGTCGGGTGCGACGCGCAGCTCTACCGTGCCGTTGAATTCGAGTGGAATCACCTTGGGCAGATTGTCTTCGTCGACGTAGACTATCCCGGTTTTGGCGGCTGTGTAGGTGTACCCCGCCATAAATACATTGTTCAGTTCGAGGATCGTTCCTTCGTCGAGCGGGCCGGTCTCCGGTTCCGCTGGCTGTATCGCCGTGCCGAAAACGTCGTAGCCGAGCAGGCTCGTGGTGCTTTTCGCGCGGCGGGCGATGATCGTCCCGTGGTCTACCCGCTGAAACTTGTGGGCAAGCCCCGCTACTTCCCAAAAAAATTTGCTTTCCAGCGCCGCCTTGATTTCGTTTGGGACGGTGAGATGCCTCACTAACATGGTGAGTGCGCCAACCTTCTCGTCCACCGCCGGCTTCCCCTTTGCCACCGGCGCGGTGGCCATACTGCGCGGCTCGGCGCTCCAGTCCCCGGCAATATTTTTGAGTAGCGCCTTGTTGAAACCGCGCACTACCTCCGCCTCTTCAAGCGCGCTTATCAAATGCTCGGCGGTGAGTGTACCCCGCGCCCCCGCAACAGGTTCAAGCGTGAAATGCGCCTGCATCCTGTCGGGAGAGACGTGTACCCCTATCGTAATAAATTCAGGCTGCCGGTCAATACCGTCAATAGCGCCCGTGTCTAACTCATCTAATGACATTTAAATCACTCGAAGATGAAATTGTTGATGTAGCAGAACTTATTTTAAATATAATATGATGAATACTACCGGTCAAACACAAAATATAATTTCAAGCGGGCACATCGCCGCCGTCGCGTTCCCCGTCGCAATATCGGGGGTGTACGATTATCAGATCCCGGAGAAATTTCGGGATAAGGCCACGGTCGGGCTGCCCGTTTTGGTAGAGGTCAAAAGGAACAAAATGTGGGGGGTGATACTCGGTATCAAGGACAAATCGGAATACCCCGAACTCAAAGAGATATTAGACATCAG
>JAITFQ010000063.1 GCA_031281225.1 Chitinispirillales bacterium | reverse complement strand
AAAACACTTTAAGGAGGAAAAAATGAGAACAACACATTTGAAAAAGAAAATTACAATGTCTTTAGCGCTGATGCTAACACTTGTAATGTCACTTGGATTTTTGCCTATGTTCAATGGGTCGGCTGTTGCTTCGGCAAGCGGTACGGAACAACGGTCTTCGGTTGGCAGTACAGAACAAATATCTTTGAAGGATACCACGAGATACACTATTGCTACTTTAGATGATAATTTCGCGGATGACGTTATTTTGGTTGTGCTTACAAGAAACGCAAGCAGGAATTTTACAACTCTGACCACAAGAGATTTTCCGGAAGTTGAACTTACAGATGTAATTTGCATTACGCCGGGATTAGAGCAAGCACAGGCGCAAATAAAGGCAAGTTTGTCGACAAGAGAAAGCTCTTTTTATTATGACTCTCGCTGGAGTCTTGATATAAATCAATTCAGGCAAATTTTGAAATTAAAACTTGCAAATCCGGGCCGCGAGAATGTTTTAAGCGCTATTCGTGTGCTTGAAATACGCGAGGATGTTTATAGTGCAGGACCTAACATGAATTTACCGGGCGGTAGTTTTTCAGAAAACGATAGCACACTATATTCAGCAGGTGCCACGTTAAATTCTACTGATCCCACTTTATGGAATTTGAACAAAATTAATCTCGCGCAAGCTCATGGAATTACAAGTGGTGCGAGTACGGTAAGGGTAGGTGTATTAAGCACAGGTATTGATGCGACTCGCCCTGACTTGGGTGGCGGAAGACTTTATTCTGTTACACCTCTTGGTGCCAATCAACCGACAGGGTCGCAAAATTTTCACCCTACCGATACAAGCACCCCACTGACAGACCCTGCGGGACACGGTACGCATATTGCAGGAACAATAGTTGGGGCGACTACAGGAGTTGCGCCCGGTGTAAAACTGGTTTCTCTTAAAGTTGCTACAGGACCTAATACATCAGGGTGGTATGACTTCGTTGCAATCATTCAAGCAATAAGGTATGCAGGGCAAAATGACCCTGTGCGCGGCGGCATTAGAATCCCAATTCTTAGTTTAAGTCCTGATACTTGGGCCTCTTACGCTGATATGGAACAAGCAATCCTTAATTATACTGGCTTGTTCGTTATGGGGGCCGGTAACCATGGTAGAGAAATTCATCGACCTGGTGATTTTAATGCATTAAGGGGTGACAGAATAATTACTGTTGGTGCATCTGACCAAAATGATGGAAAAGCGGTTTTTTCGAATTTTGGTGCAACCACGGTAGACATTTTTGCACCAGGAGTTAATATCAGGAGTACAGTACCATTACATGTAAGCACAACCGGTTATGCAAATTGGAGTGGCACCTCTCACGCGGCGCCGATGGTCACAGGCGTTATCGCTTTAATGTATGCTGCAATGCCGCCGCATATAATACAAAGTCCGGCGAGTGTCAAACAACATTTGCTTAATAGCGCAGACAGAGTACCATCACTTAACGGATTAGCTGTTACCGGCGGCAGATTAAATGCCTATGCCGCAGTCAGAGCCATTTGTGAAACAATCAATTTCACCGGTCAAACAGTTACTAATAACACTGCCGTTACAAGTTGCGGCACCCTCAATGCCAATAACGTAACAGTAACTCCCACAGGAATTTTAAATATACGCGCAACCGAGAGAGTTAACATTGGTTCGGGTTTCACAGTTCAACCGGGAGGTTCGTTAATAATTCAGGTGCCTTAATAATCCGATGGTTTTATATGGGTGAAATTTTGGACACCAGTTAAAAATATTGACCCTAATTGCGCTTTTTAATTATCTTATGAATAAAGCACTCCGGTTCCTCAAAAATCGGTCAAATTGCCATTTGATTAATTGTATAGAAAGGTGGTGCAATGAAACCTACAATCCTGTTCAAAACGTTGGTGGCGGTGTTCGCGCTCCTGTCTGCCCTATCAGCCGTACACGCGCAATTATGCGGTGATGTAGGCAGCTTGATCAGCGGCAATACAACGATCACTGTCACGGAGGATTGCGTTGTAGACAAACCAACGACTATTGCCGGAAGCGTAACGATCAAAAGCGGCGGCAATACCCCCCGTACCATCAAGCGTGGTACTGCCGGCTCCCTTATCACCGTAACCGAGGGTGCAACGCTCACCCTTGAAAACATTATCATTGACGGCGGTAAAAACGGCGTGTGGGCTGACGGTGTCGAAGGTTCGCTCGTAGATCTAGGGAATGGCGCGATACTCATTATGAGTGATGACGCCGTCTTGCAAAACAACATCGCCCCACACGGCGGCGGCGTGTTTATGAGGCACGGATCCGAATTCTACATGAACGGTGGCATAATCCGTAACAATACCGCCAACGATTTCGGTGGCGGCGTATTCGTAAACGACGCCAGTAAATTCACCATGACCGCCGGCGCAATCAACGGCAACACGGCTGGCATAATAGGTGGCGGTGTTGCTGTATGGGGCGGTGAATTCACTTTGAGCGGTGGCATGATTTGCGATAACACCGCCGAAAATGGTGCCGCCGTATACGTATACGAAAGTGCCAAATTCAATAATGAAATCGGCGAACCCTGCAATAACATTGCGGATGAAAACCCTATTAATGAGACCAACAACGCCGCGGTTGCAGACCTGACACCCCGTAGTAGCACGCAAATTGGCAACCTCACCGCCGGTCCAAATCCGGTAGACAGGTCCGCAGGGGAGGTACGATTCTTCTACCAGGGTATGCAAATCAGCAGTGGCGGACTGAAAATTTTTAACGCCGCCGGCAGAAATATTAATAATATACGCATAAGCGATAGAACCGCACCCGATAACAACGCAAGACGTGTGGTTGGGGAGTGGAACCTGAGAGACAGGAGGGGCAGAACAGTTGTTGATGGAACGTACCTCGTTAGGGGTACAATTATTGTCAACGGCAAGAAAGAGAGGGTCACAGTAATGTTAGGCGTGAAATAGGGGCAACCATCCCCGATTGCTATGCCTGCGGCGGAGAATAGTTGTAATTGCTGAATTTGGCAAAAATTGTTTTTGATAGATACTGATAAACTTTTCTGAAAGGAATTGATAAATGACAAAGTATGCAAAAGTGCTGGTAGTTGTAACTATGTTTTTTGGTGGAGGGATAGTTTCTGACGCAATGGCTCAAAGCAGGTCGATAATTATGGAATCGGACACAATAATCCTACACGGCCCATGGGCGGAGTCTTTTATGCTCCTGCAAACGCGCAGGCTTCGCTTTAATGCTTTTAATGCACCTGCGTCTTACGGTACTTTTCACTATGGTAATTTTATTGTGAGTGGGGGCAATCAAGGGGGGCATTTTGGATTGCTGGTGGGGGATCGTATTTATGCGTACGAATTCATTCATAGTTATGGAGCCATTACCAGTCCATTAGGTAAAGGTTTCATTCACCCTCACCCGACCGAACCATCGGTTATCAGGTATGTCGCAATAGAGTCAGGCCAGGCACTTACCGTCACGCGCGGGGTTGCCCAAACCGTCAACGGGCAGGTAACCATCCCGCTACCGGAGCATTTTGCCATGGTAACAAGTGAAATCGAACCACTAACCGTAACCCTCACCCCTATGGGGGCGCCGGCATTAATATATATCAAAGAAGTGAGTAGAGAAAGAATTACGGTTGCGATGAAGCCGTCGGATTTCTCCGAATATCGGGATATTGAGTTTTCATACCATGTAACAGGTGTTCGGGATGGGTTTGAAAAGCAGGAAATTATTGTGGCCGATGATAGGCAATCTGAAATCACCATAAGAGAGGATGTGCAGAAAAGAATAGACGCGTATATTGAAAGAGATAGGGCACGGTTGGGGGTGGAAGATCATATAATGGACTAAAAATAGGATTATGTTAAGTGCACTTCTTGTACTAAAGCTCACTGCGATGAGTTGTGATGATAATGTCAGGATTTTTTATAGGGACGGTAAAAGCCGTCCCTTCCATAATTTAAAATAGAAATAGTCCTCAATATATACAGATAAGGAGTGTTTATTATGAGATATCTACTCTTAATATTTTGTTTAGTTTTGTGCTTTTGCTATTGTGATGGGGGCGTATCACCAGTAAATAAAAGTGAGGATAGTTCGCTCAAATTGGATGCAGAATTAAGAAATAGAATAATTCAAGATTACTTTAACCAATATTACTTTAATCAAGTGATTGAGCCGAATGATGCTGTCGTTCAGTTGAAAGATGTCCAAATATGCAAATACTACGGCACTTTTGGTGGATACGTTGTCATTATGTTTAATTCAGCTGTTAGGCAGGCGATTGGAGAAGAGACCGTTGCGGGGGTAACTATAAACTATGTGGATAGTAGGCGGATTTTAGTATGGACAGATGGCAGTTTTTACCGTTTGCAAGAGTCTTATGAAAAAAAGATTTTGACGGAACAAAATATTAGGTTAATCGCTAACGCACAAAACAATAGATAAAATCTAAAGGGGAAAACAAAATAAAAAACCGCGCATTTGGTGATATATACTGATTAAACCTAAAATGCGAGGTTTTCATTTTGTTTTCCCCTTAGATTTAATCAGTATATATCACCGCCAACGCCGACGGCGGCATGCCCGTATTGATTTTTTGTTTGACTGTGTTTGTGGTTGGGTCGACGACGGCTACGCCCGCAGCGCCAAAGCCCCTATCTCCTATATATACATACTGTCCGTCATACGCCATGCCGCCAAAACCGTCGCCAATGCCGTCGATTTTTGTGCTGGCCGTTCCTGTGGTTGGGTTAAAAGGGAATATCCCCACTGACCAGTCGTCGAGCGTTACGCCGATATACGCTTTCTCCGGCGATACAAAAACCGCGTTTGAGATATTGCCGCCAAAATTGCCGCCGTCAACAATGACTCCCAAATTTTCATTCCCCGTGAGGTCAATCATTTCAACGCCGCTAGACGACGGATCGTCCCAGTTTCCGGTTGACGATACGAGCATCATGTTTCCGTGAATACTCATTGCCGCTGGATTTTTCTTATTTAGTTTTATCTCACCGACAATCTCGTCTGTCCGTGTGTCGATAATGGCGATCAGGCTTGTGTCGGCGGGTACGATGTTTGTCCCCCAGGGTTCCTGAACCGTCTTCAACCGTTGACACGCTGCATATAGATAATTCCCGTAAACCGCGAGCGCGCTTGCGAACGGGCTTGTCTCGGCGCTGTCTGTTCCCGTGTATGTGTTGAATCGCGAAAGGTCGATTGTCGATTCTCTTTTTCCGGTTGACGGATTAAAAATTATCAAGCCGCTGCTGTTATGGCTGCTGATATACGCCTTGGTTTCAGATATGACGGCGATGTCTTGAATGTTCAGGCCGGTTCCGATTCTTTCCTGATATTCGATCTCCAAATCCTTTAAGTAGACGGAATGTCCGTCCGTTGATATTATCTCGAAATCCGCCGCAGAATAATCCGCGGCGATTGTGGCTGTGGCTATGCTTATTGTGGATGGCGTCGGGGGGGTGTATTTGATTTTGATGATGTTGTCTCTGCCGTGGCGTTCCAAAATGTAGGCGCTGTTGCCGAATGCCCGCACCGCGAGGTCGGTGTGCAGGCGAATATCTTTCGAACCGTTGGTGTTTGGGTCGCTGGGGTTTTGGCATGACGATGCTAACATCATCAATCCAATAACGAACGATAACAAAAATCTACGTACCATAAAACAAACCTCCTTAAATTTAAAATGTTAGCGCTGCCGATAAGGTATGTGTCCTTCTCGGCATAGGATTATCTAAAAAGTCAAAATTTGCCGTGTTTAGATAATTTTCAACGCGGTAGCGCGCCGTTAAAAACTCGGTGATACCGTATGACGCCCATGCGCTTAATTCCGTTTGACGCGGGCGCGTCTGCCTGTTGTTGATTGCCAGATAGCATTCGCCCTCGTATTTTACGCCGTGGCCGATATTGACCCGGCCCGCGTCAATTTCCGTTTTGATAAATCCCGACAGCGCCGGGACAAACGGTTCTCTCATTCCCGCCCAGCCTGGATCGGCGGCGTCGGTGACCGTGCTGTTCAGATACGCGCCGCTAAACTCAATCGTTAATACTTGCAATAACCTTGCGCTGACATCGGCTTCAAGCCCGTAAAACCGTGTGTCGGCGAAATTCATCACCTTAACAAAACCGCCGCCGCGCGGGATACTTTTTATTTTGTCGTCCACACGGCCCGCGAATAGCGATACCGACCCGCTGTATTTCCC
The DNA here is from genome assembly GCA_031281225.1 of Chitinispirillales bacterium. GTDB lineage: Bacteria > Fibrobacterota > Chitinivibrionia > Chitinivibrionales > Chitinispirillaceae > GUT77. The sequence continues at coordinate 13,101 of JAITFQ010000063.1, read as the reverse complement.
CATGTCAACCGACACGCCGGCGTCTACTTCCATCCTCGTCTCTTCTCTTAAATCAGGATTCGATATAAAGCCGCTGCCCCAGCCGAATTTTTCAAAAAACGTCGGGCTGCGCTTTGACGCCGCCGCGGAGAGTTGCAGCGTCAGCGGGTTTAGGTTAACGCGGACAACGGCTTCTGTCAATGGATAATGAAGCGTATGCCTTATCCCCTCCGGCGACCAGTAGCCAAGCCCGGCGCTTGATGTGTCCGCCTCGTATTTGTAGACGGCGCGTAACGCTGATTCCGTTATCCCTGCCGTCAGTCCAGCCTCCGCCCCGATCCTGTATTCGTGCCGGCTCATCGCTGGCCTGCCGCTCAGCGCGAGGTTGCGCTGGGTGTGATGTTCGAAGCGTGTTCCCGTTAGCCCTGCCAGATAAAATTTTTCCGTCAGCTCATACCGCGCGTCAACCAAAAAATCCGCCGACCCGCCTGTCGATTCCAATTCCATCCCCGCGCCGCCGAGTGAAAACCGTCCGTCGGGGTCGCTTATCCTCGAATTGCGGTAGATACCGCTTGCCTCGCCGCCGATTGTCAGGCGGTCGGTTAGTTCGCCGCTGTAATCGATACTGTATGTGAGGGAGCGCCCGCCCGTTAACCCGCTTTGCTCCTCCTTGTAATGGTAGACAAACAGCCCCTGCTCAAAAGCGTCCGCGCTTATCCGCTGTGTGATTCTGTGCCTGCCGGCGATATCAATAGACAGGCTATACGCCGCGTCAGCCGATTGATAGTGATTATTGCTTTTATACATGAGCGTATCGTTCCACGTTGGGTCGGGGTCGCGGATTGTCGGGATTGTCGTCCCGTTGTCGTGCATAAACGGATAGTCGTTTGCCGCGTTCACAGCATCAATATTTAATTGATGTGAAAACACAACCCGTAGGGGCGACCGTCCCCGGTCGCCCGTTTCTCCGTCGTCGTAAATATTTCCCCGTCCCCGGTCGCCCGTTTCTCCACAGTTTGATTTGCGGATAATCGCGCCGCCCCGCAGATACCCGTAGCTTCCCGCCTCAATATTAACGCCTGTAATGTCGCGGTTTGCGCCCGCGTTTGTAAACAGTTCGATGACCCCGCCCATCCCCGCGCCCATCTGCCGCAGGCCCGACGTGCTTTTGGTAATGCGGATTTCGGCGATTCGGTCGAGCGGTATTTTGCTCAAATCCACCGCGCCGGCCGACGCGCTGTTCAGCAGCACGCCGTCGAGATAGACGCGCAGCCCCGTAGCTGCCCCGCCGCGGATGGCGGCTTCGGCGTACTGCCCGTGCCCGCCCATGGAGCGGACGCTGATTCCTGAAACGGTTTCTATCACCGAGGGCAGGTCGGTAAACTTGCCTTGAAACTCGTCGGCTTTTATCGTGCGGGAGGACGGCGAGAGCGGGGCGGCGGCGCGTTGGCGGACGGTGATGGTGAATTCCTCAAACTCATCCTCATCCCAGATGACAAAATCGTCGCCGTCTGCCGAGAGCTTAAAAATTGCCGTCAGCAAAAACAGCGTCGATAAACAGATACGTATTACACGTACAGACCTGCCATTAGCGGGAATCACAAATAAAACCCCTTAGGCCCCTACCACGAGGGCTATGGTTAATTAGGAAAACTTTTCAGGCAGGTCTCCTGGCTTTCCCGGGCATCCGCGCCTTCCCGTCTTATACATTACATGTATATCGTGACAGTGGCGTGTAATTCGGCTGCCCATGACCGGTGCGGTTGAAAACAATCGCTCCGGTCAGGATTTACAGTGGCGGGTCCGCTCCCGATTTTCACGGGATTCCCTTGCGCCTGATTATTTTGATTACGAGTATACGATGTGCCTTACGTATACTCAAAAGCTAAAATTTACTAAATGCCTAAAATACATCGTATACTCACAATAAAAATTAACGTTCGGTTGTTACGCCGATCATTCTTTGGCTGCTGAACCTTTCGTTATTTGTTTGGGTTGCGACTATTCTGACCAGGTATGTTCCGGGGCCTATGGTTCTGCCGGCCATGTTTTTCCCGTCCCAGGTAAAGCCGACCGTGTTTCCGTCGGCGGCTATTGTGAGGTCGCCCGGTTTGCTTCTGTAGACTATGCCGCCCACGGCGTCATATATTATGACTTGCGCTTTGGGCGTGCCGTTGCTGTTTACCTGTATGGTTCTCGCGGCGGTTGCGGCTATCAGTACGCCGGTTCTGGAGCCGTGGTTTGCTATGCTGTTAGTTACGATATCTTGATAGAAGTCGAGTGCACCCAATTGTCTCAGGGTTTCTTCGACGTCGCTTACCCCGGGGACAAATGGGTTGGGGCTTATCGCGGTGGAGCTTATGCCCACTACCTTGATATAGACCGTGTCGACCATCCCGTTTTTCTCTATAATTACGCGCAAATCATCATGGAAAATAAATCCATGCCTCGCAATTTGTGCGGAGCTGGCGTCACCCCTTGGGTCGGTGGTGATTGAGCCGGTGTTGGTGCTGTTCCAGTTGGAGCCGTCCGCGAAGCTTATGAAGTTGCCGAATCTGTCGCGCTCTACTGCGTAGAATATCGTCCTGTCGACATCCCTTTCAAATTCAAATTCCTTGCTTGCCTTGAGCATGTTCGTATCGGCCTTACCCAAAACATTTGTTGAGTCAAACACGACTTGCAGGTAGTGCGGGCTGGCCGGCCTGACCGTGATTGCTACCGTGCGTGAGATTGTCATGAAAGGGTCGGTGTAAGTTGCGGTTACGTTGTAGGTTCTGTCCGCCGTTTCGCTGTAGAATATGCCGTGGACGCCCGTGGCCGTTAGGCTTGCGTTAGCTTGATCGCTTACTGTCCAGGTGAACCTTGCCGGGTCGCTTTCGAGCTCCGGTGTCCAAATGCCGTCGGCGTCAAAGATTTTCGCGAAGATGTTCGTTGAGTCGCCGGCTATTACGATCAGGTTGTTGGGAAGCTCGGTGCCGTTGGCCGGATTGCCGGGGCTGTCGTAGAATGCCATGTTGTTGGAGACGAACGGGACGGATAACCGCAGGGTGTCGAGCGGGATATATGGGTTGCGGAAGACTACTATTATGCTGTCCATAGCGGCGTGCTGAAGCCGCCCGTCGGCTCGTGCGGTGGTGTCTACAACCCTTACAAAGTTAACTGTCCAAATATCGCCCGACCGCCGCAAAGTGAAATTTTCGATGTCGGTGAACGTGCTGTCGGCGTTCATTACCTGGACGCGGACAGTGTCGTAACTGAAAAGTCCGCCCGTGTTGTCGAATCTGACGGTCAGGGTGTCCATGTTCCCCCTCACCTCGCCGCCGATCAGGCTTGTGCCGCGGTGTTGCAGGTCGAGCCGCGGTTTGTCTCCGCAGAGGGACGAGAGGCTTTGAGAGACTTGCCAGTCTGTACTCGCGTTGTTGGAGCGGCGGACGGCGAAAGAGTAAGTAAAAAGAGAATCCGGAACGAGGCGTGTGATAGTTGTGTCCCTGCCGCCGATTGTCGTATCTGTGTAGATGCGTACGTCGTAGCGTATACCCATCGACACGACAGTGATGTCCGACGTATCAATAGGCAGCCGCCTGCTAAACGTGAAGTTGCCGTTCATCGCGCCGGTGGAGTCGGAGACGCCGGCGCTTGATATCACTATGGTTTTCGCTTCGCCTTCGGTTGTGGAGAGCATGGGGGTGATGATGTTTTCCATCATCATGTCGAGTATTTCATTGAAATCGGATTGCATTACCCAAACGTTACTGAGGAGGTTGGTTGCCGAGTAGCCGTTGTTGCGGATATTGTATGTCATGCCGCCGACGGTTTGAGGCGCGGTCATGCCCAATAAGCGGTAAAGAGTATTATCTACCGTCTCATTTGACATTCCCCCCGTTACTAACTGGGAACCCCAGGGAATGCTGGATACTGTATCCAAAACCGATGGAAGTTGATCCCGCGTGCCTATTCTATTCAAAAAAACCGTGTACGTTGTAGGGGTGTTTGTTCCTCGAACGAAGTCATATTGCATCAAGCAGCGTGCGGTGGCACAAGTGGCACCGGCAGCGCCGCTACCGGAACTGCTGCCGTCCGGCGTGGGTTCACCGTCGGAAAGGAAGATAATGTACTGATTTTCCCTGGGGATGGAGGTTCTGGTAAATGCCTCTAATGCCGCTTCAAACGCGATTGAGATGTTGGTGCCGCCCTGCTCGCCAACCAAACTGGTACCAGTAGTGTCTTGACGGACGCCCGCCCGCCCGGTGGTTGGAATGTGGAACATACTCCGGTATAAATCAATCGCGGTGGGGTTTGCAGTATTTGCAGGCAGATAGCCACGCTCATTAACCAAAACGGGTTCATTTAACGCCATAAGAGGCAAGTATGCCTGATTATTTCCTGCGTCGGTATCTGTCATGCCGCCGAATCGCATAAGGTTTGGGTCACGAATAGACCGTCTGCCAGCGCCGCTATTGGCTGAGGTATCGAGGAGGGTGAGCCCCGCCCCAAAAAGCACAAACCCGATTTCTGCTTGTGGGTATTCCGCATAAATTGAGTCGATAAGCGCCTGCGTAATTCGGAAACGGTTTCCGTTAGCATCGTGCGCGTTACTGCCGGATGTCATACTCATCGAGTGGTCTATTACAAACACCACCGCCGGCGGCGTCCCGCCCCCCTCGCCCGTCACCGAATCCACAATCCCGCAAGCCTGAATCCGCGTGGAGATTGCGATGACATCAAGCGGGACGACGAGCGTGTCTCCGTCGTAGTCCTGCGGGCAGCCGGACAGCGATATTTCGCAATAACGTTCCCCGGTCTGCGCGAAAGCGGCCCCAAAGCCGAAACATACGGCCAGGACACAAAAGAGCCCGATGAGTTTGATTTTTTTCATGGCCATCCTTCTTTCGGTGGGTAGGAAGTGATATTTTTCACAATACTTATATATAATATACATTATACCAAACTCAGGTGCAAAATACAATGTTAATTTTTTTTAGATTTTAGTTTTGATTTTTATGTATATTTAGCTTGGAGGGTTCTATATCTTGGCAGCAAAACAAATAAAAATAGTTCCGTCGATTCTGTCGGCTGATCTCAGGGCGCTTTCGCGCGAGGTTAAGGCCGCCCAGGACGCCGGCGCCGACATGATACACTGCGACGTGATGGACGGGCACTTTGTCCCCAACATCACTTTCGGCCCGCTTGTGGTCGAGGCGGTCAAGAAAAGCGTGTCGATCCCGGTTGACGTGCACCTGATGATCTCCGACCCCCGCAGGTACGCAAAATCCTTTTGCGACGCCGGCGCGGACGTATTGGTGTTTCACGCCGAGGCGGTGGACGGCCTCAATTCCGTAAAAACGCTTTTGGACGAAATCCGCAGCTACGGCGTACGCCCCGGGGTAGCCGTAAACCCCGACAAGCCCATAGAACTTTTCATGGACGCGCTGCCCGCCATCGACCAGGTGTTGATAATGACCGTCTACGCCGGCTCCGCCGGGCAAAAACTTATTGTAGACGTGCTCGACAAAATCCGCGCCGTCCGCCAAGCCGCCATCCACCGCGGGTTAGATATCGACATCGAAGTAGATGGCGGCATAAACGGCGAAACCGCCGCCCTCTGCACCGCCGCCGGAGCAAACGTCCTCGTCGCGGGGAGTTACATATTTTGCAGTAACGATTATGCCGAAAGAATCAATACTATAAGAAAATCCACAAACCTTTCACAGGCGTCCGTACCATGACACGAACCGAAATACTGCCACACGATGTTTCGCCCAAAATCACTCCCTTTCAGGGGCAAAGCCCCCGGAGAGGATGTTGCGGAATAATACCTGATAATTCTTTTCATTTTAAAAAAAAGGGTTTTAAAAATTTAACCTGTACACTTACATTAGCCCTGGTTGCCGCCTTATCTCTATCCTGCGTCTACCCCGTCTACGACGGCGACGACTTCGCCCTTGAAGAACGCCATAGCGTCTGGCAATATCTGAGCGTGTTCAGCATCTATCAGGACAGAGTCCCGCCGGCGCCCGGAAACCTCACGCCTTACGATATGTTTGATATGATAAGCGACAGCCTCGGCAGGGGCCGTTATACCGAGTATTTAGACGACCGTCCCGGCGGCGGCGGCATGTTTAGCCCCGCCACGGTGTTCGAAGATCCCGAAGCGTTCACAGAATCTACCGTATACATCCGCATACCCGAATTTTCAGACACCGCCCTCAGCTTTTGGATGTCCAACGTTAACTTTTTGGCAGGATTTCCGAACATTGTAATCGACCTGCGGGGCAACGGCGGCGGGCTTTTGAGTGTGGCAGACGCGATGGTATCGGAATTTGTCACCTTGGGAACGCAGTTCATAAACACCCGTCACAGACGCTATGACGCGGACAGGCTCACGGGCGTGACCGTGGAGGACGGCGGCAGGCGCGCTATTATGCCTAATCCGCGGCTTTTGGGTAAAAACATTACGGTAATAGTGGACGGCGGCAGCGCCAGCGCGTCGGAAATAATGGCCGCCGCGCTCGTAGACTTTGCGGAGGCGAACCTTGTGGGGTTGCAAACATTCGGCAAAGGGATCGGGCAGGGGATTTTTTACAGGCCGGAGCGAAAAACATTGAGCGTCACGCTGATGGAAATCTTTGGAATGACGGATAGAACGGGGCGCTCTCATACAATCGGAATCGAGCCGGATCCTGTCAACGAAGAATTTATGAATGAGGCGGTGAAAGCGGGGGAGTTGCTCTCGGTAGATCCGCTGATATACTATGCCGTAAAACTGCTTGAACCCGATATGACGCTGGAAAACGGGGACGATGAAGAATTTGCGGAGTCATTGCGGCGTATGCGGCAAGTTACGGAAACTACACGTTTGGGGTTAGCGAAACAGGCGGAGTCGGGGCGTCCGGTGATTGGGGCGTTTTTGATATTTGATTACGATCCGTTTGAATAGCGTGATACGGGCGGCCGGTTTGATGAACATCGTAAAAATCGAGAAATTAGTATTCGGCGGATATGGCCTCGGGCGCGGTGAAAATGGCGTCGTACTGATACCCGGCGTTGCTCCCGGAGAGGTTGTTGAATATGAGGGTGACGGTTCGCAGGGGGGAGCGGCTGTCGGGCGGGTTTTGCGGGTCGTTGATAAATCGCCAAAACGCCGTGACGCGCCGTGCGTTTACGCGGGGGAGTGCGGGGGGTGCGGCTGGCTCCACCTGTCTTATGATGAGCAGGTTCGCTGCAAGAAAGAGATTTTTTTGGACTGTATTGACAGGATTGGCAAGTTTGAGCGTCCTGACGATATTGAAAATTTTACCGCGGATGAATTTGGATACAGGATGCGGGCGCAGGTAAAGGTTGACCATCAAAATAGACGCGCTGGCTTTTACCGCAGGAAGAGTAACGATGTTGTCAGGATTGACAAATGCCCTCTGTTAGTTGATGAAATTAATGACGTGTTGATGAAATTGAATTCGGGGATGGCGTGCCGCGTGCCGGATAATTTCAAGGCTGTCAAGTTACTTGCCGGTAAAAACATTGCGAGTTATCCGCGGATTGACGGGCTGACGGGCGGGGATACGGAGATTGACGTTGCGGGAGTAAAATTTCTGGCGGACGGCGGCAGTTTCTTTCAGTCAAACAGGTTTTTGCTGGAAACGCTGGGGCGCTGGGGCAGCGGGTTTGTTGATGGCGGATATTGTTTGGATTTGTATGGGGGGGTTGGTTTTTTTTCATTGATGCTTGCGGACAATTTTGACGATGTCGTTTTGGTAGAAAACGTCGCGGCGCAGGTAAAGGCGGCCAAGCGGAATTTTGCGGTCAACGGGAAAAATCATCTCAAAGCGGTACAGGCTGATGTTGAACGTGGAAACGGGCTTGCCGGGTTGACAAAAACGCGCCGCCCCGATTGCGTAATCGTAGACCCTCCGCGTCCTGGCCTTGTAAAGGACACGCGCAAATGGTTGATTGACACCGCTCCGGCAATCATCCTCTACGTATCATGCAACCCGTCGACATTCGCGAGGGACGCTGGGGCGCTGATTCGCTGCGGGTATGAATTGCGTCGGTGGGCGCTGTTTGACTTGTATCCCAATACGCACCACATAGAATCTGCGGGGATTTTTTGCAAATGAATGTTACCATGTGATCGGTTACGGGCGACCGGGGGCGGGCAGGCATTCAGGTTGTTGTAAGCTACGGGCGACCGGGGACGGTCGCCCCTACGAGGTTCCATTTGATATGTTCTCGCAGGTTTTTTTGGCTGTCGAATGACAGGCCGAAATCACGTTCCATTTTCCCAACGTCAAACCGCATCGGTTCGGCGCCCCAGCCTAAATCTTCGAGGATGATTTCAGATTTTGACGTGGGGTATTCTTCGAGCGCGATTTGCGCTATCTGTTCCCATGATGTAAACATGTTGCCCAGCGCTAAATAAACCTCTTCATTCCTGTCGCTCTCAACTAATTTCAAATAAAGCTGTGCGATTTCGTCGGCGGAAATGAATTGCGTTCCGTCGTATTTTGTCAGCTTTACAGGTTTATTGTTGACGACCGCGTCCGCTATGTCCCTGAACCGCGAGTCGGGCTGCGTGACGCAGTCGGGGTAGGGCGGGGTGGAGTAGGTGTAGCCGGGGCGTATGACGTTGCGTTTCATTGATACGTCGCCGCCGTCGTAGTATTTTCTGAACCCCAAAACAAACGCTTCTGACGCCGCTTTCGTGCTGCCGTAGAGGTCTATCGGCAGGTTGGCCATCGATTCCGCCATGACATTGCGCATTTGGCCCATAGCGGCGGTGCTGCTTGTGTAGATAAATTTTTTGACGCTGGCTTTTTCCGCCATCTCAATCAGATTTACCGTTGCGGCGGTATCGTTCACCAGCATCGACACGGGTTCTTTGCCCCAGCCGAGGGCGATGTGGATTACGGCGTCGCACCCTTTTACGTAATCGGCCAACAGGCCATAATCGGTGATATTGCCCTTGACGAGCGCCGCTTTTTTGGCGAGCGACGGATATTTTTCCGGGCTGCGCGACAGGACTATCGCTTCGTGGCCGGCTTCGGCCATTGCCAGCGTGACGTACTGACCGATGTTTCCGGTTCCGCCGGTGATAAAAATTTTCATTGGACTTTACCCCTCACTGTTTACATTCATTATACAACCTTTTTCAAAGATACATCATTGTGTCCTGCATAGTCAATTCCCGAGTGTAATCTTAATTTTATTATAATACGCTTCGATGTAAAAGAATGCCGATTGTCTGACTTTATCTGCAGAATGTTTTCCATCCAGCGTTTCCAGTTCGACTTTTATTGTTTTAAAGAACGATTCTGCACAAGCATTGTCCCAAGAATTAATCAATGCCCAGCCGATAATCTTTCTGTCAAACAAGTCCATAATGACACCCAAAACTTCAATCCATCCAAAAAAACTTTGACATTCTCATGTACAAATATTATCTTTGTACATGAAACACCGGAACCACTTTAAAAAACAGGGTGGAACTGTCAGAGAATCGTGGCCACCGTAAAGGTAAAGTCCAAAGCCTGACATAACACATGACCGAATCAAAACAAATACAGCCGCACCAAAAATTATTTTCCATATTGTATCATGAAAACGATAAAAACGAATCTTCTCATAATACTGCTGATTGCCGCCGCGTTCGGGCAAGACCGGATTGGGGGCGGCGAGCGCCTGCTGACGCTTGAATCCTTTATCAATAAGGATTGGCACGGCGCGGGCGATACCGTGGTTGTGGAGATTGCGGTCGGCATTCCGCGGGGCTATAACCTGTACGCAAACCCGCTGGGGCCGGGGATTGGGCGGCCGCTGGCGCTTTTTGTTGATCGTAGAGGCAACGATTCCGCGTGGAATGTGGCGTGGGGCGAAGCGCGCAAGAGCGCCCCGAGGCGGTACAGGCCGCCGGCGGGCGACTGGGTGTGGGCATACGAATCGAAGGCGTATTTTTTTATAACTGGCGTTGTTGATAATGTAGAATACGGGGCGTGGAGCGCGGTGTACGACGTGGTGATAGACGCACTGATTTGCCGCACGGACTGCATCCCCTTGCGGGAGAGCGTTTCTTTCGTCCTGAACCTGTCGTCCGATATCGCCGGCGGGCCCGTATCACGCGTTTTTGAGGAGCGGCCGGCCGTTTTCCCCGCCGCGTCCAACTGGCGTGCGCGCTACGCGAGGGCGGAGCGAATGGAGTTTAAGGTCGGCCGGCCCGCCGACGGTTTGTTACAATTTGGAGCCGCCGGCGACGGCGAGCTTTTGCGGCAGCTTGAAACTGCCCTGAATTTGGGCGGATTGCCACAACTCGATTTGGGCGGGCAATCATCACCCGGTAATAATGCAGCTACAACCTCCGCGCCCCATACCGCCTGGAACTATTCGCCGCTCGAAAGCAGGAGAAGCTATAACCTCCTCACCGCCGTTCTCTTCGCCCTGCTTGCCGGCCTCGCCCTCAACCTCACCCCGTGCGTTTTTCCGGTGCTTGGGATACGTGTGCTGTCGTTCGCCGAAAGCGCGCGTGAGTCGAGGCGCCGGGCGGTTGCGCGGAGTGTTGTTTTTGCCGGTGGGATTGTGTCGGTGTTTCTGCTGCTCGCCGGCTTTGCCGCGTTTGCCGGGCTTTCGTGGGGGCAGCAATTTCAGAATCCCGGTATACTGGTCGGGGTTATCGCGATGATTTTTCTCTTCGCGCTGGGGATGTTTGATTTTTACACGGTGACAGTCCCGCCGGCTCTGAGCAACGCTGAGCGCAAGGCTGGCGCGGGATTTGCCGGCGATTTTTTGAAGGGCGCCGCGGCGACTGTGATGGCGACGCCGTGCGGCGGCCCGTTTTTGGGCGCGCTGCTCGCGTGGGCGCTATTACAAAAGCCGCTTACGATATTTCTCCTGTTCGCTGTGATGGGCGCGGGGATGGCGCTTCCCTACGTTCTCCTTTCGTCGAGCAAGCGGCTGTTTAACCTGCTCCCCAAACCGGGGCGCTGGATTGAGGATTTTAAGTATGCCATGGGATTTGTGCTGCTCGCTTTCGCGATCAATATGATGAGGAGTTTAGATCAGCGGCTGACGGTGATGACCGTAGGGGTATTTTTCAGTATCCTCTGCGCGGCGAGTATCAACAAGCGTTTCGCGCCGTTTGGGGTATCAACTACGCGGCGAATCGCCATGGTGTTGATTTCCGCTACAGTATTGACGGCCGGTGCTGTTTTTTCTTTCGTTTACTTGCGTATTGACACACCGTTACTAAGCGACGCCTCGTCGGAACAAACCGCCGCTTTGTGGTCAGATTTCTCCCCGCAGGCCCTCCGCGCCGCGCACGAGGAGGGGCGGAATGTGATAGTGAATTTCACCGCGGCGTGGTGTACGAATTGTAAACTCAACAAAATAAGGGCGCTGAACATACCCGCCGCGCAAAAAGTTTACGCGGAGAAAGAGATAGTGCTTTTGAGCGCGGACATTACAAACTACAATCCGGAAGCGCAGAGCCTGCTCCATCACCTCGGTTCAAGAAGTATTCCATTTCTGGCAATATTCTCAGCGGACTCGCCAAACAATCCCATAATCATGCGGGATATTATCTCCAAGGAGAGATACCTGGCGGCGATCCGCGGACTACCGGCAACGGTTCACGCAGAAACACCATAGAACTATACCTAATGAAACTATTCAACGACCCGTGGGGGCCCGGTTTTGGTAAGGGGCGAACACTGTTCGCCCTCTATTTCGCGTCCATCATTGCTTTCCGGTATCGCTCCATTCTCTCCTTCACGTGTTTTTCGTAGCCAAGTTCCCCGGGTTGGTAGAATTGCTGCCCTTTTAGATGATCTGGCAGATACTGCTGCGCGACCCAGTGGTCGCGGTAGGCGTGTGGGTAGAGGTAGCCCTTGCCGTGGCCGAATCCTTTTTTATCCCTTGATGAATCCCGTAGGTGGTTGGGTACGTCGTCGGAGGCGCTTTGGGCTACGACATTGAGCGCGTCGAAGAGCGCCATCGCGGAGTTGCTTTTGGGCGCGGTCGCGCAGTAGATGCAGGCGTAGGACAGGTGGAAGCGCCCTTCGGGCAATCCCACGTAGTCAAAGGCGCGGGCGGAATTTACCACAACCGTCAGGGCGTTGGGGTCGGCCATACCAATATCCTCGCAGGCGAAAATCAGCATTCTGCGGAAGATGAAGCGCGGGTCTTCGCCGGCGTAGACCATTTTGGCCATCCAGTAGAGCGCGGCGTCGGGGTCGGAACCTCGCATCGATTTTATGAACGCGCTTATCGTGTCGTAGTGCGCGTCGCCGTCGCGGTCGTAGAGGATGGCGCGCTGCTGGATCGATTCCTCGGCTATAACACGCGTGATCCGTATGACGCCTTTGGTATCCGGTTCGGTGGTTTCGACAGAAAGTTCAAGCGCGTTGAGCATGCCGCGGGCGTCGCCGTTGGCGGTGTTGACAAGATGGTTGAGGGCGTCGTCGTCTATAGTAACCTTGCGATCTCCGTAGCCGCGCTCTTTGTCCGACAGCGCCTGCATGGCGACGGCTTTGAGCTCGTCCTCCGTCAATATCTGAAGCTGAAAAACCCGCGAGCGAGAGACGAGCGCCTTGTTCACCTCAAAGTACGGATTCTCGGTCGTCGCGCCTATGAGGGTGAGCGTGCCATTTTCGACATGCGGCAGGAGCGCGTCCTGCTGCGATTTGTTGAAGCGGTGGACTTCGTCGACAAAGAGCAAGGTGCGTTTTTGGTAGAGCGATAGCGACTTATGGGCGTCTTCAATCGCTTCGCGTATCTCCTTGACGCCGGCGAGCACGGCGTTTATGGAGATGAAGTTCGCTTTAGTCGTATTGGCGATGATCCGCGCGAGCGTCGTCTTTCCGGTGCCGGGGGGGCCGTAGAAGATGACGCTCGACAGTTGGTCGATCTGTATGGCGCGGCGAAGGAGGCGGCCTTCGCCGATAATGTGCTCCTGGCCTATGTACTCGTCGAGCGTGCGCGGGCGCATGCGGTCGGCGAGGGGGGCGGTCAGGCGGAGGAGCGTGTCACGATTGGTATCGAAAAGGTCCATTTATCGTATCCCTACGATTACAGATACCCTCTCCCTGCTTCCGTCCCTTGTCAATAATGTCCCTCTGATGAGGTATGTCCCCTCAG